>JBDNHN010000103.1:0-3433 GCA_041688725.1 Gillisia sp. | reverse complement strand
GAAGAGCTTCAGATAAAAGATCTGCAGGGTGATGTTTTGGTGATGGTAATGATCTACACCACCTGTAAAGCCGCTTGTCCCAGATTGGTCGCCGATATGCGGAACATTGAGGAACAACTGCCTGAAGACATAAAAGGCAAAGTGAAAATGATCTTTGTAAGCATTGATCCCAAAACCGATACCCCGGAACGCCTGAAAGCTTTCGCTAAAGAAAATTTAATGGATGAAGAGCCCTGGTTATTTTTGAGATCTACGGAAGCAAATACACGTGAGTTTGCCGCTGTTTTGGCGGTAAATTACAAAGAGATCTCCCCCATAAATTTTTCGCATTCAAATATCATAAGCGTATTTAATGAAAAAGGGGAACTCGTTTTCCAGCAGGAGGGACTCGGGGTTAATTCAAACAATACCATAAAGAATATCGAGGAAGCGGTAAGCAATATGTAAATTATTTTTGACAACCGTTATTGTTTCTGACAGTCTAAAAATTTAATGTTTTTTTTTAGTTGAATGTGAAGAAAGCCAATTCGTTTAATTACGTAATTGGTTTTCTTTTTTTATATTAAAGCCTGAAGGGTTTCAAATAAATGATCAATTTACTTGCACACTATCTGTTAGCCGACTAAAGATTTTTTTGATATAACTTTTTAGGATGAATGTATAAAGTTTCTTACTTTAAACTCAGTATTTCTAACCTTTTTCCGCTCCCAATCCCAAAGCATCGGATAGACACTTATTTTTTTAGTTCCAAATCATGATCAACTTATCACCCTTCATTATTAACTCTTTACTAAGCAGCCTTCACCTTAACATTCCTGAACATGCTTGTAGCGATCAATAAAATCCCAACAACCAGAAATGCGCTGAAAACAAACAAGCCGAGGTAATAATGAGGAATTGATCCACTGCCAAAATAGTACATTCCTCCCTGAATAAAAAGCAGGAGTTCGGTAGTTAGAAAGCCGGCAAGGAACCAACCAATTCCCCAGTTGAGAAGTCGGCTTTTGAAGTTGACAAACCTGCTTTGCAATAAAAAAGCAAACAGAAATCCGCTGATTACCCCCAACATCAACAAATGAATAAACCCGATCACAAAATTCCTGATCTGAGCCGAAAGTTGTGCGATTTCCGGAAACAGGGAAGTCGTTTGCATCACAATTTTTAGAGCGAAACAGAGTAAGGCAAATCCGAACATCAGTTTGGCAAGGCCCGAAATTTGCGGCCAAAAGAATGGCCAAACAGGGTTGAGCAGCAGGATAAAAAATACTACCGCGACAAGTTGGAAAATGACACCCAAACCGTTGATCCATAATAAAATGGGGTGAAAAGCATACCAACTCACCGGCAGCGCCATGGTCATTACGGTGGCAAAAATCAGAGACCGAAAAAACCATTTGAATTTTTTGAGATCGATTTTAATCTCAAGTCTACTCAGAATTTTAAAAAACACAGCCAACACCGCAAACAGGAACCAGCCGTTAAACTGAAAGTGCAAAAAGAACTGGATGGCGATATTGAAAAAAGCCGACTGATTTCCCATGGTTGCCACCGCCGGGCCTAGGCACCAGATCCCTATGGTGGAAAGCAGCATAAACAACAAAGATGTCTTTAAAAGATATCGTTCCGGAAGATCATTTTCTGCCTGATCTTTCCATACCAACCTGAAGAAATAATAGCTGCAAAAAATATGAAGGGTGGAAAAGCTTATGGAAATGGCGGCATAGCCCTGGAATGGAAAACTTAGCATCATTCCCACAACAGTGATCTGGGTAACCCAAAACAACCGCGAATATGCCTTTGAATATTTCGGAATAAAATAATAGACAATAAAACTGAATAGCATCAAATAAACCCAGCCCAGCATTGCCACGTGGGAATGGGCGTGCGTTAAATACCTGAAGTTAATTCCAACCGGGAATACAAACACAAACCTCAGAAAAAGCCCCAAAAGGGCTGCGATTAAAAAATTGATCAAACAGGTGAGAAGCCAGGATTTTTGCATTATACCTATAGTGATTTTTGATTCAAAAATAAGGAAATTATACCACTTCCACTCCGAGACATCGGGGTCAAACCATAAACTCTTTTAACATTTCATTCCCCACTCTCCAATTTTTCTTACTTCAAACTCAGTATTGCTAACTTTTTTCACTTGAATATGCACGATTAAAATAGGCCAAATTATCACGGAAATTATTGGCTGATAAAATTCAAATCAAAGGATAAATTTGGTGATAAATCAGGTAACCGAATAGGTAACCTTTCATTTGAAAATAAAGCCATTCTTCTGATTTCAAGAAAAATGGAAATCCTTGATTTTCATAAGATTAGCTATATTTTGATGTCTATTGACACCGTAATTGTCGGGACGACAGGATTTGAACCTGCGACCACACGGCCCCCAGCCGTGCATGCTACCGGACTGCACCACGTCCCGATTATAGATAGTGCTGCAAATTAACCAGCTTATTTAGAATTTTCAAAGTTTTATCGATGTTTTTTAATTATTTAAAAAGTATAGGATTTTAGTTTGTTTCTGCTCATTTTTACAAATTATATCAATCAAAAAAAATACTGTAATTTTAAGTTTTTAAAGCAACTAACCCAAAATGATAGAATCCTCAAAAATGATCGAATCCCTGAACCAATTCTATTCGGGAATCTTTGAAAAAGAATTAATCGAAGAAATAGCCCAGGTTGGAACCCTGAAATCGGTTAGGGAAGGAGAAAAAATTATTGAAATTGGCGAATATGTAAAAGCAATGCCTTTATTACTGGAGGGTGCCATTAAAATTCTGCGTGAAGACAAGGAAGGGGATGAGCTGTTGCTTTATTTTCTCTCGCGGGGCGATACCTGTGCCATGACACTTTCCTGCTGTTTGGGGCAATCCAAAAGTGAGATCAGGGCTATTGCCGAAATGGATACCAAGCTTATCATGATCCCGGTGGAAAAAATGGAAGAATGGACAGCCAAATATAAAACCTGGCGCAATTTCATTTTTGAAAGTTACCATTCCCGACTTACCGAAATGCTGGATGCCATAGATACCATCGCTTTTTTAAATATGGACGAACGCCTTATGCGGTACCTTCAGGAGAAAGTTAAAATAAACCAGGTTGATCTTCTTCAGGTCACCCATCAGGAAATAGCTTACGATTTGCACACCTCCCGGGTAGTGATCTCCCGATTGTTGAAAAAACTGGAACGGGAAGGGGTGATCAAACTTCAACGAAACAGTATTAAGATGATCAATTTGTAAATTAACCAATGTAACCAGGGTTACTGTATAATTTAATGCCAAAGGCTACTTTTGCCCCAAATTTTTTTAAAAATGGAATTAAACGATGTTTTGGGATACATTGGAGCCTTAATCATAGGTGTTGTGCTTGGCTTGATTGGTGGCGGAGGCTCGATCCTCACCGTACCGGTACT
>JBDNHN010000579.1:0-2371 GCA_041688725.1 Gillisia sp. | reverse complement strand
CATTCGCGGATATTGGTATTTTGACAAACGTCAGGCAGAATTAAAATACAGGTTGTTGGGAATTGCCCCTGTTGCTCCCGATGTAAACTTTATTGACGACGAAGAACCGGATCTGGTAGAATTATTTTGGGTATGGTTTCCCGATGCGAGGGAAATTTTGTTTGAAGCAGAGGCTTTTAATGGCGCCAATACATCTCAATCTATTTCATTTGACCATTTGCTTAATTCCCGAAGATTTAACGCCGTAATTTACAAGGAGGATAACGTACAGGGAGATAGGACAGTTGATGATTATATAACTGCGAATGCTTTTATGCAGCTTCTGGAATCGGAACGTATCAAAGAACAAATTCGCAATTTTGAGCAGGATATGTGGAATTATTAATTAACCACAAATCAAAATAACTTATTTAACGCTCCGGAAATTCCGGAGCGTTTTTTTTTAATTTTAAATTATGACGGATTATATTATTGTGGGCGCGGGTTTAAGCGGAATTGCCGTTTCGGAAGAATTGTTGAAACTGGGAAAAACCATCAAAGTTTTTGAAAACCATTCTCAATCATCTTCTACGGTGGCCGGTGGTGTATTTAATCCCATAATCCTAAAACGGTTTACACTGGCCTGGCAAGCCAATGAGCAAATGCAGTTGGCTTTACCATTCTATAAAGCTTTGGAAAACAAACTTAAAACAGGTTTAGTTCATAAACTTCCCATCTACAGGAAATTTAATTCGGTAGAGGAACAAAACAACTGGTTTACCGCAATGGACAAACCTTTTATTTCCCTGTTTCTGGATCCTAACCTGGTTCCTTCTATCAATCCGAATATCCCTTCAGAATTTTCATTTGGCCTTGTGAAAAAGACGGGTACTGTTCATACAAAATTGTTGCTGGAAAAATATAAAGAGTATTTGGAAAATCTGGACGCTTTTGAATCGACAGATTTTGAATACGATCAATTGCAACTTAACGAAAATGGCTGTATCTATAAAGGGTTTCAGGCAAGACGGATTATTTTTTGTGATGGCTTCGGATTAACTAAAAACCCTTATTTCAATTATCTTCCGCTTCGCGGAAATAAAGGGGAATATCTTATAATCAAAGCGAAAGATCTCGAACTTGAGGTGGCTGTAAAATCTTCGGTTTTTATCCTTCCGCTGGGAAATGATCGGTATAAAGTTGGTGCCACCTATGATAATATGGATAAAACGGAAACTCCTACCCCGGAGGCAAAAGACAAGTTGTTAAACCAACTTTCAAAAATAATTACCTGTGAATTTGAGGTAATAGATCAGGTGGCCGGGATACGTCCTGCAACTTCCGATAGAAAACCGCTGGCAGGGCAACATCCTAAATACGGGCAATTGTATTGTTGCAATGGTTTTGGAAGCCGCGGGGTGCTTATAGCGCCTACGGTTGCAAAGCAACTTGTCAGTTTTATTGAAAAAGACACTCCTTTACCAAAGGATATAGACATCAGGAGATTTGACAAGAAGTTTTAATCCTGCTTTTTGTAATTGAGGAATATATTGATCCAGATATTTCTTGATACACGTACTATTATTGGCGTTAAAACTACCAACGTGCCAATTATACCTATAAAAGTTGCCATAAGCCCGCCTCCAAAAAACAAATAAACAACAATAAAGGCCGCGACCGCAATGGCAACTCCCAACCCATAACTCACGTACATAGCGCCGAAGAAAAATGAAGGTTCTATTTTGTATTTTGTGTGGCAATTCGTGCAGCGCTCATGCATCTTAAAAATTTTCAGCAATTTATAAGGATTGGATTCCTTGTACATGCTTTCTTCCTGACACACAGGACAGGTGCCTGTTAAAATGCTGTATAATTTAGTTCCTTTTAGGAATTTCATTTCTATTTATTTACTTTTGCAAAATTAGTCATCTTTATAAAAATAACAGTCAATACCAATGCTTAACATTCATAATTTATCGATATCCTTTGGAGGAGAGTCCCTTTTTGATCAAATCACCTTTAGGTTAGGGGCCGGAGACCGCGTGGGTCTTATAGGAAAGAACGGAGCGGGGAAATCGACCATGCTTAAAATACTCTCAGGAGAACAGGAAGCTGATACTGGGCAAATCGCCAAGGATAAAGAACTTAAAATTGGTTTTTTAAAACAGGATATAGATTTTGTGCAGGGAAGAACCGTAGTTGATGAGGCACAACAAGCCTTTGAAGAAATAAAAATTATTGAGAAAAAAATAGACTACATAAACGGGCAGCTCGCAATGCGCACCGATTATGAAAGTGATGATTATACGCAACTCATTCAGGATCTGAGTGAGATTACCCATCAATATGAAATTATAGGTGGCTATAATTACCAGGGGGATACTGAAAAAGT
>JBDNHN010000578.1:0-3085 GCA_041688725.1 Gillisia sp. | reverse complement strand
TTTCACCGGGTGAAACTAGTGAGCTAACTATCGCTATAGATACAGATTCCAATGGTAACGTCTACCGATTAACATTTGGAGATGGAGTTTTAAAATATGATTCTAAAGGTACTTTAATAGGGAAAATTATAAACGCAAATCAATTAAATGATCCTTTAGACATTGCTTTAGATAGTAATGATAATATCTATGTAATAGATTATGAAGATCAAGCACCTTTTAAAGACAATGGAAAAATTAAAATTTTTAATCCTTTAGGTTTTGAAATAAATCAAATCTGGACCTCATATTTTAGGCCTTTAGGCCTTACTTTAGATAATGATGATAGTATTTATGTTGTTATTTATAATGATGGTTCTGGAGCTGAAAGTACAGTTAGCAGCGAATTAAGAGTCTATAATAATAACGGAATTCTAGTCAAAAAAACGGAAGGTCCATCCGGGCATCCTTTAAAGGAGCCTTACAGAATTGGAGTAGATTCTAAGAAAAATATTTATATAAGCCATACGGCAAACGGTGGAGAAGTATTGGTTTTAAATTCATCTTATCAATACCTAACAACATTAACGGGAATGGGTTCTCCAGGGAGTGTGATTATTGACGATGAAGATTTTATCCACGTAATTGATTATGCAAACCGAATTGATTTTAGCCAGCTTCTAAATTATGAGGGAATAGGTTTTTTTGATGCAATAATATTATTCAATAGTATTAATAATGGAATTAATAATAAAGAATTTAGCATTAGAATTTACGACGAGAACAGAATATTAAAAAAGACCTTTAAAGATAATCTGGAACTTCCAATTGATCTTGCTTTTTATTCATGCGGAGATAGAATGTATGTTAATAATTCAAAAACAAATGGTTTAAGTTTAGAATTTGAGTTAGAGATTTACCAGAGAACTCCTTCATTTGATGCTGAAAAACCAGTAATAGTAAACTGTGTTCCGGATCAAAATGTGGACCTAGTAGGTGGTGTATTTATTTTACCAGAATATTCCAGTCTGGCTGTATTTTCAGCGATTGACAATTGTGATAAGGACCTTACCATTACTCAGGATCCTCCAAAGAATACCTCGATTTCCGCAACAACACCAGTTACTATCACAGCAAAAGATGATGCAGGAAATATTTCTGATGCGTGTACTTTTCAAGTTATAGTTAAGGATAATACAGACACAGAGAAACCTGAGATCACTTGTCCTACTAATATTACTCAAAATTTAGATGCAGGACAGTGTGGGGCAATTGTTACTTATCCCAATGCCACAGCTACAGATAATAATGGGTCGCCCACAATTACAAGGATTTCCGGGCCAGCCTCCGGATATCAATTTCCGGTTGGAATAACCACCATTACTTTTGAAGCAAAAGATGTTGCTAACAATTCCGCTCAATGTAGTTTTACAATTACAGTGGTAGATAATAAAAAGCCAACGATTTCTTGTCCCGGGGATATTTCTGAAACTGTAGCTTTTGGAGAGACTGGTAAAATAGTGAATTATACGGCTCCAGCGATTGGTGATAATTGTGCGGGTGCAACTCTTACAAGAACTGCTGGTCAAGCCCCAGGGACTAACTTTCCAATAGGGAGTACCGTTAATACTTTTGTAGTAACAGATGCTTTAGGAAATACGGAGACTTGTAGTTTTGAAGTTATCATAACTGAAAATGCAGATACAGAGAAACCTGTGATCACTTGTCGTACTAATATTACTCAGAATGTGGATGCAGGGCAGTGTATAGCCATTGTTACTTATTCTAATGCCACTGCTACAGATAATAATGGGTCGCCTACAATTACAAGGATTTCCGGACCTGCCTCAGGATCTCAATTTCCGGTTGGCTCAACCACCATTACTTTTGAAGCTGAAGATACAGCTGGAAATAAGGCTGAATGTAGTTTTACCATAACCGTTATTGACAATGAGGATCCCAAAATTACTTGTCCATCAGACAAAACAGAAAACTATGATCCGGCAATTGGTTTTAAATTGCCCGATTATGCCGGTTTAGGAATTACAAACGATAATTGCGGATTTGTTAAAGTGACCCAATTCCCAGCAATTGGGACTTTAGTAACAGGGAACACCGAAATCATACTTACAGCAACAGATGAGGCCGATAATTCCTCTACTTGTACTTTTATGGTCAACCTGTCTGAAAATGAAGTTTTGGAGGTAGACTGTCCTTTAGACCAGATTGGACAACTTAATGAAAACTGCCAGTTTACTATTCCGGATTATAGAGGTTTAGCAACAGTTAATTTTCAAAATGCCATTATTACACAATCTCCCTTAGCGGGAACAATTGTGAGTGCAACTACTATTATAAAATTAACTGCAGCTCTAAACGGGCAAATGGCTACTTGCGAATTTCAGCTTATTCCAAAAGATAGTATAGATCCAGTTGTTATTTGTCCTGGAGATCAAAATGAGACTTTTAATCCAGAAAATGGATTTTCCTTACCAAATTATTCTTTACAGGCTCAAGCCTCAGATAATTGCGCTGTAGCTAAAATTGACCAAATTCCAGATATAGGAACTGTGATCTTTGAGGATACGGAAGTGACGATACGGATCGAGGATATTTCCGGTAATTCAGACACGTGTACTTTCAATGTGATATTAACCGAAGAAAATACAGCGAACACTCCACCTATAGCCACTAACGATAATTATTCCACCAATCGGGACACAAGCTTATCAATTCCAGCGCTAGGAGTTTTAGGTAATGATAGTGATGCCGATAATGATCTGCTTACAGCCATAATTCAAATCCAACCCACTAATGGCTCCGTTAATTTAAATCCAAACGGTTCCTTTAGCTATATTCCGAATTCTGGATTCACCGGAGAAGATAGCTTTAGTTATGTTGCCAATGACGGAAAAGTTGACTCCAATGAAGTTATAGTTACAATTAAAGTTATTGCTGTTATCCAACCTTCAGAAGAAACTTTTGAACATATCTTTATTTATCCCAACCCAGCTTCCGGACCTTTTACTTTTGATACACCATCCGGTTGGAGCATTGATAAGGTAGAAGTTTTTGATGCACGCGGGAGATATGTTTTAACCGAAAT
>JBDNHN010000577.1:0-1109 GCA_041688725.1 Gillisia sp. | reverse complement strand
GTTCCGTTTTTATGTGCAGTGTTGGCAATTTCTGCCGATTTATAATAACCAATCTTAGTATTTAATGCAGTTACCAGCATCAAGGAATTATCTAAAAGTTCTTTGATACGTTTATAATTGGGTTCTATTCCCAGTACGCAATTTTCTTCAAATGAAGCGCAGGCATCTCCTAATAATTGTGCGCTCTGAAGGAAATTCACAGCCATTACTGGTTTAAATACATTCAATTCAAATTGCCCCTGCATTCCTCCAACGCTTATAGTAACATCATTTCCTATCACCTGTGCACAAACCATGGTTAATGCTTCAACCTGTGTAGGATTTACTTTGCCCGGCATAATAGAAGATCCTGGTTCGTTGGCCGGAATATTGATTTCTCCAATTCCGCTTCGTGGACCGGAAGAAAGCATTCTCACGTCGTTCGCAATTTTATTAAGGGAAACTGCCAGTTGTTTTAAAGCCCCGTGGCTTTCAACCATTGCATCATGAGCAGCAAGGGCTTCAAACTTATTTGGAGCCGTGGTAAAAGGCAAAAGGGTAAACTCAGCAATAAACTCGGCTACTCTTTTTGAATAACCTTTTGGTGTATTCAATCCCGTTCCTACTGCCGTTCCTCCCAAAGCCAATTCCCCTAAATGAGGAAGGCTATTCTCCAATGCCCGGATTCCGTAGTCAAGCTGTGCAACATAACCACTAAATTCCTGTCCCAGAGTAAGTGGGGTGGCATCCATAAAATGGGTGCGGCCAATTTTAACCACCTCCTTGAATTCTACAGATTTTTTCTTAAGGGTATTTCTGAGTTTTTTTACACCGGGCAAAGTTACTTCTGCAATTTTTTTGTAGGCAGCAATATGCATTCCGGTTGGAAAAGTGTCGTTTGAAGATTGAGATTTGTTCACATCATCATTAGGCTGAAGTGTTTTATCTCCTTCTCCAATTGTTTTTCCGGCAAGCTGATGAGCGCGATTTGCAATTACCTCATTGAGGTTCATATTGCTTTGTGTCCCGCTTCCGGTTTGCCAGATTACCAGTGGAAATTGATCATCGTGCTTTCCCGCCAATATTTCATCACAAACCTGTGCTATATAATCCCTTTTTTCAACAGGAAG
>JBDNHN010000576.1:0-3249 GCA_041688725.1 Gillisia sp. | reverse complement strand
TTTTCTAAATTGATGAGTCGTTCCTTTAAAATGGCCTTGGTAGACAAAGAGAAAAGCGACAAACTTAATGCCCGGGCCAAAAAAATACTGAAACAGTTAAAAAAATTAAATTAGAAGGAACTCGATAAAAGTTTCTGAAGTTTTTTGAAATAATCAAAGGCGGGGATTAATCTTGATCCATACCAACTGAAGTATTCGCCATCTACAAGTTCCACACGAACATTACAAATTTGCATCATTTCTTCAACATGCTTTTCTTTAAAGGGATATGGTTCTGAAGACAGCAGTATCAAATCCGGTTTTAATCTTTTCAATTCCTCCAGTTTAATCTCAGGATACCTGCTTTCCTTATTTTCAAATACATTTTCCCATCCGTTTAGTTTGAGCATGGAATTAATAAAAGTGTCTCCACCTACAACCATCCAGGGTTCCCGCCAAATAAAATAGGCGACTTTTCCTGGAATAACAGGGATTCCTTTTTCAAATTCCCTTTTTTCCTTCTGCAATTTTAAATTTAAATGATTTGCTTCCGCTGAACGATGAAATAACTTCCCATACATTTCGATCAATATCAACACATCTTTAAAATCAATGATTTCGGAAACATGCACTGGCGCGATTTTTTCCAGTTCCAGCACCATTTCCAGGGTATTCTCCTCCTTATTGCACAAAATAATATCCGGGTTTAGCGCCCGAATCTTGTCTAAATGGACCTTTTTTGTTCCCCCAACTACTTTTTTTGACTTTCTGAGGTGCTTCGGATGAACGCAGAATTTGGTGATTCCTACAATGTTTTTTTCCAGCCCAAGGGAGACCAGCAATTCCGTTTGACTGGGAACCAAAGAAATTATGCGTTTTGGAATGTCTTTAATATTAAGTTCCCGCTGCAGTTGATCCTTGATCATATTGGCTCAGATTAGTAAAATTGTAAAAAAAGGCTCTAGTTTGAAATAATCGATATTCGTTAATTCGTTGTATAAAAATATGGAAATTTAGAGTTTGAGATTTTCAATCCCATTGTCAATACTATTTTGGTTTGGGCAACTTTGAACTTTCCCTTCGTCTCCTTTTCACTCCCCGTCTCCTCGTCACTTTTCTAGTTTCCGTTTATCCGACTCTAATGGGAATAATTATATTTTCTATGTCTGAATCCTTTTTTCTTTGAGAGTATCTTTTTGAAGCTCTCGAATTCATCAAAATATTTAAAGCTCTTCCGTCTCAAACAGGACTAGTTGCTCTGCCATTTCCCGCTGCATAACTTCGGCTTTGGCGGCGGCAATTTCGGCAAAATTAGAAGTGCCGGAGGCATAAATAATGGCTCGTGAAGAATTCACTAACAGCCCCACATCTTTAGTCATTCCGTATTTACAAACTTCTTCAAGGCTTCCACCCTGAGCGCCAACCCCGGGCACCAAGAAAAAACTATCCGGAATTATCTTTCGGATTTCAGTGAGATATTCAGCTTTGGTGGCCCCTACTACATACATCAGTCTGCCAGAATTTTCCCAAGATCTAGATTTTCTCAAAACCGCTTTATACAATTCAGTATTGTCTGTTTTCAAGGTTTGAAAATCAAAAGCTCCTTCGTTGGAAGTGAGGGCTAAAAGAATGGCATGTTTATCCGGGAAATCCAGAAATGGCTCCACGGAATCTTTACCCATATAAGGTGCAACCGTTACTGAATCAAAACCCATTTCCTGAAAAAAGGCTTTCGCGTACCTCGCCGAGGTATTCCCAATATCACCACGTTTTGCATCGGCAATAGTGAATATTTCGGGATGATTTTCGTTTAAATAATCTATGGTTTTTTTGAGGGATTTCCAGCCTTTGAGTCCGTAAGCTTCATAAAAGGCAGTATTTGGTTTGTATGCCACCGCAAATTTGTGGGTTGCATCAATAATGGCTTTATTAAAGCTGAAGATCGGATCTTCTTCGGAAAGCAGATAGGTTGGGATTTTTTCCAGATCGGTGTCCAAACCTATACTTAAAAAGGATCTTTTTTTTCGTATTTGTTCAATCAGGTCCTGAGTGGTCATAAAATTAAGTTTAAGGTAAAGATAAGACAGAAAGGGTACAGAACTCGTCTTGACTTTTTCTTTTACCTGCGAATTATACATTTTGCACCCTAATTTTGCCGTTTTTGAGTTCCGTAACTAAGGCTATGCAACTCAAAAATGACTTCATTACGGCACAAAAGCCATAATTCTCGGTTCCAAATAAAAAGTCAAGACGAGTTCATATATAGAAAATTCCCGCCGGTTGCGGGAATTTTTAAAATCATTCAATTAAAAAACATCGCTGTTTTCCTTGAGTTTTTCGGTGTTTTCCACCAGTCTCAATTCATCGATAATTTTTTGGATATCGCCGTTTATAATATTTCCAAGATCATAAAGGGTAAGATTGATACGATGATCTGTAACACGACCTTGGGAATAATTGTAAGTCCTGATCTTTGCGCTACGGTCTCCACTGGAAACCATCGAATTTCTTTTTGCAGAATCGGCTTCCATTTTTTTGGCCAACTCCATATCGTACAAACGTGATCGCAATACTTTAAATGCTTTTTCCTTATTTTTATGCTGGGATTTTTGATCCTGACACTGAGCCACCAATCCGGTAGGAATGTGAGTCAATCGAACCGCAGAATAGGTAGTATTCACAGATTGTCCACCAGGACCCGAAGAACAGAAAAAATCAATTCGAACCTCTTTTGGATTTATTTCTACATCAAACTCTTCAGCTTCGGGCAATACCATAACTGTTGCAGCAGAAGTATGCACACGTCCCTGGGTCTCGGTTTGTGGCACACGTTGTACACGATGTACACCTGCTTCAAATTTTAAAGTCCCATAAACATCCTCTCCAGTAATTTCAAAGATCATCTCTTTAAATCCACCACTTGTTCCCTCATTAAAATCGACAATTTCGGCTTTCCAGCCTTTACTATCAACATATTTTGTGTACATCTTATAAAGGTCACCCGCAAAAATACTGGCTTCATCACCGCCTGTACCGGCACGGATCTCCATCACCACATTTTTTGCGTCTTCGGGATCCTTGGGAACCAACATCATTCTTATTTTCTCTTCCAGCTTCGGAATTTCTTTCTTAGCCTCCTCCATTTGAAGCCTGGCCATTTCGGTCATTTCCGGATCACTGCCATCAGAAATAATTTCTTCAGACTCCTTTATATTATTGACAAGTTCCATGTATTTTTCACGCACATCCATCAGTGCCCTCAAATCCTTG
>JBDNHN010000575.1:0-2985 GCA_041688725.1 Gillisia sp. | reverse complement strand
TTAGAACAAAATTAGAATATAATAAAGGAACTGGCCCACAGATCATAATATTTAAATAAGTATTTTAAAATTGGTAATTGGATTTTCTAAAGTCCATAAGTCTCTAAGTCTAGTTAAAATCTAAAACAATAGAACTTAGCTTAGAATTGTGATTGGTTAAATCACAAAGATCATGTGAGAAAAAGACGAAGCCAAATCTTTGAAATTGCAGAATTTACCGGAAAAACATTTTTTTTCTCTGTAACAAATGTTACAGAGACTTCAAAAACAACACATTATCTTTACACTATAAATGCAATTAAAATTCCATATCGCTGGATTAAAAATTGCTTTTCTTCAAAATATCGAAACCATAATACTTCAAACTTCCTGAAGTAATTTCGTGTTGGCAAAAATTAACATGTATTTAATTATTATCAATAAATATGACGATTATCATATTTAAGCGTAATTATTATCTATAATTTTACCAAATAAATATAAATTCAACCAAAAGCCGCTAAATTCATAATAGCTGCTTAAATTAAAAACGGTTGACAAAGAACTATCAAAAAATGAAAAACTTACTGATTTTAGGTGCAGGAACTTCCGGAACAATGATGGCAAACCATCTTAGATCCAAATTGAAAAAGGACCAATGGAACATCAGCATTGTAGACCAATATAAAACACATTATTACCAGCCGGGATTTTTATTTTTGCCTTTCGATATTTACACGGAAGAACAGGTAAAAAAGGATGGTAAAAAATTCATTCCTGATGGGGTGAATTATATTCAAAAAAAGATCGAACAAATTTTTCCTGATGAAAACAAGGTCAAATTAGAGGATGAAACTTTAAGTTATGATCTATTAATTGTAGCCACAGGATGTAAAATCGCTCCTCAGGAAACTGAAGGAATGAAAGGCAAAGACTGGCACAAGAATATTTTCGATTTTTACACTTATGAAGGTTCTTTAGCTTTGAGAAATAAACTAAGGGAATTCAAAGGAGGAAAAATGATTGTGCATTTTACTGAAATGCCAATTAAATGCCCGGTTGCACCTTTAGAGTTTGTCTTCCTGGCTGATGATTATTTCACAAAAAAAGGAATTCGGGACAAAGTGGACTTAACCTATGTTACCCCTCTTGGTGGTGCATTTACCAAACCCAAAGCAACAGCTGCATTAGGTCATTTATTAAGTGAGAAAAACATCAAAGTTGTAACCGATTTTGCCATTGAAAAGGTAGATAATGATACCAATCAAATTGTTGATTATGGCGGAAAAATAGTTGATTTCGATTTATTGGTCACTGTCCCAACAAATATGGGTGACGATTTAATTAATCGTTCTGGAATGGGAGACGATTTAAATTTTGTTCCTACAGATCATAACACTTTACAATCCCTAGGGCACAAAAATGTATTTGTTATTGGGGATGCAACCAACGTTCCTGCATCTAAAGCAGGTTCGGTGGCACACTTTGCCTCAGAGACTTTAACCGATAACATTCTATTGTATTTGGATGGGAAACCATTAAAAAAAGAATTTGACGGCCATGCGAATTGCTTTATTGAAACAGGAAAAAATAAAGCCTTATTAATTGACTTTAATTACACCCAGGAGCCCGTAGAAGGGACTTTCCCTATTCCCGGAATAGGACCATTAAAACTTTTAAAAGAAAGCATCTTTAACCACTGGGGAAAACTGGCTTTTAGATGGATCTATTGGAATATGCTCTTAAAAGGAATTCCAATCCCATTGGTTAGCAGAAATATGAGCAAAAAAGGAAAAAAAATAGAATAACAAATATTAATTTAAAAACAAATAAAATGGAAGCAGTATTAGCAGGGAATAAAGTAAATCTAACGGAAGATGGATATTTAGTTGATTTTTCTCAATGGACAAAAGAAATTGGAACTGAGTTAGCAAAAGAGGAAGGAATTGAAATGACAGATCGTCATTGGGAAGTTATCAAATGGATCCAGGAACAAGTTAAAGCAGATAACGCTTTATCGGTAAGAGGAATCAAAAAAAGTGGGGTAATTGATATTAAAGAGTTTTATGCTCTTTTCCAAGGAGGACCATTAAAAATATCAACTAAAATAGCTGGTGTACCAAAACCAAAAAGCTGTATTTAAAAATTTCTAAAAAATCTAAATCATGGCCAAAACAGTGATAAAAAAAATGCTTTTTGTTTTATCAAAAGCAACTCTTGAAAATGCGTACGCAGCCTTTATAATGGCTAACGGCGCTCGTATGGAAGGTATTGAAGCAGAAATATTCTTCACTTTCTTCGGATTGGAAGCAATACAAACCAAAAAATTAAATAAGTTGAGTGTTGCTACGGTAGGAAATCCTGCGATGCATATTCCAACAATGGTTGGAGGGTTACCGGGAATGGAAGGTTTCGCGACTAAAATGATGAAAAAGGAAATGGAAAAACTGGATATGCCTCCGGTTGATGAATTTATAGAAATCTTATCGGCTTCCGGTGTTAAATTATGGGCTTGTAAATTGGCGGTTGATATGTTCCACCTAAATGAAAAAGACTTGATTGAAGATCTGGATGGAATTTTAACAATTGGCGATTTTTACAACAGGGCAGATCAGGAAGGAACTCAATTATTATTTATATAAAGATCTAGTCCTTAAATAAGTCATTTTTTAAATTATTTTTATTCAGGATTAATCAGAAGATAATCCTCCTAAAGTATCAGGCACTGAGATGAACAGGATTTTATGTTCTAAGGTCAGCCGATACTTTTAAGCTAATAAATTCATATAAATATGTAAATAATTTTACCGGATTATATTTATTTAATTTAAACCTAAAATAACAAGAAAAATGAAAACACTGAAGACAATTTTTATACTATTCATTTTAATAACTGTAGCCAGTTGTTCAGATGATACTGATAATGAAATCAATACCAGCGCTACCGGAAATCTAACTGTTAAATTAAGTGATGCTCCAATGCATTATAATCAGTTTTCGCAGGCA
>JBDNHN010000102.1:0-4327 GCA_041688725.1 Gillisia sp. | reverse complement strand
GGGGAAATAATCAGAATATATAATTAAAAAACAGAAGAATGATATTAGAAAATAAACAATGGATCTATGCGGAACGTCCTACGGGACGGATTGGAAATGAACACTACATATTAAATGTCGAAAACCTGGATTCGGCCAGTTTAAAACCTGGGGAAGTATTGGTAAAATCAATGTATATAAGTGTAGATCCTTATATGCGCATTCAGCAATCTTCCCATAACACCTGGGAAAAGCCACACCCGCTTGGAGTAGTACAAGGTGCCGGGATGGTTGGGGAGGTGATTGAATCGAAATCAAAAAAAATTAAAAAGGGCGATTTTGTGAACTGCTATACCGGCTGGCAACAATACGCCATTGTTCCTGAAGAAGAAGCCCGTTTATTGGATCCGGAAATCGCACCTGTCTCTACAGCTTTGGGAATTCTGGGGATGCCGGCAAGAGTCGCATATTTTGGCCTCATAGATGCCGGAAAAATAAAAAAGCAAGATACAGTCGTGGTGAGTGGTGCTGCGGGAGCTGTGGGATCTACCGTGGTTCAAATAGCCAAAATTAAAGGATGTCGAGTGGTTGGGATCACGGGATCGCAGGAAAAAATGGACTATTTGGTGAATGAATTGGGTGTGGATGCAGTAATCAACTATAAAGAAAACAGGAGCATTGAAGAAATGACCGCTGCCTTAAAAAAAGCGGCCCCAAACGGAATTGATATTTATTATGACAATGTAGGGGGGGTGATCACCGATGCTGTTTTTAATCTTATCAATCACAAAGCACGAATTTTAATTTGCGGGCAGATCTCCCAATACGACCACGGCCTGGAAACCCCTGAACTGGGCCCTCGGTTTTTACACAAAATGCTTTATACCCGTGCCACAATCCAGGGGATCTTATCCAGGGATTATAGTCACAGGATGGATGAAATGATTGAAGAAATGGGGCCCTGGATAAAAACAGGAAAGTTGAAGTATGAAGAGACTGTTGTGGAAGGATTTGAAAAACTGCCGGCAGCTTTATCAGGGTTATTTGAAGGGGTAAATACCGGGAAAATGGTGGTTAAAGTGTAAAAAAGTCTAATGCAGTCTGGGAACAAAACTGTGTGTTTAATATTATCAATTGCTTCCTTTTAAAATATAAGGAAGCCTAAATTTTAGGATGGTCAAAAAAGCTGTGTACGCCGTTATATTATGTGCCTTAATTGCAGGTAACAATGGTCTGTTGATTAAACACATGTCCAGTATGACACCGGGAACTATCGCCTGGTTTAGGACGGCGATCCCAATAATTTTACTGATCCCACTTTTGTGGAAAGAAGGAGAGCTGCACTTTAAAGGGAATAATAAAAGAATGTTGATGGCCTCTTCTATAAATGCAGTCAGAATGTACTTGTATTTAATCGCGTTTATTTACACGTCCATTGGGAATGCGGTCGTGCTTTTCTATACCTATCCAATTTTTGTGACCGCGATAGAGATCCTGTTTCTTAAAAAGAAAGTAAAAAAGGCGCAATTGCTGTTTTTGTTACTTGCCTTTACCGGCATAATTATTACTTATGCCGGTAAACCTTTTAATTTTGAATCCAGGGATTTTATAGGAATGCTTGCCGCAATTGGGGCTTCTATTGGGTATGCAGCTACAGTAATTATTTTTAAAACAGAAACCCATAATTACAGCCAGAACAAAATGATATTTTATCAGAACATTGTAGGCGCTGTTTTATTTATTCCTTTTTTAACAGGATTGCCCACTGCCGAAATAGACCACCTGGCCACAGGGATCTTCTATGGTTTTTTAATTGGTATTGTCGTTTTTAAACTCTTCTTTTTTGGACTGAAATATCTGGCAGCATCTACCGCGACCACATTGATGTACCTGGAAGTAATATCCGCAATCTTATTGGGTCATTTTATTTTGGATGAAACATTGACCTGGAATATTTTAGTTGGGGGCGCCTTAATCTTGACAAGCAGTATCTATATTTCCCGTTTAAACAGAAAAGCCGCCAGAATTTAAGTTTAAACGCCAGTTTGATCAGGGTTATTTTTCATTAAAGAGATCAATTGTTTTTTCAAGGGCTTTATCAAATTTTACCCAGGTTTCTTCTTTTGTCAGATCTGTAGTTATAAATGTTTTATTGAACTTCGAAAGAAGAGTAAAATATACATAACCCCCAATCATTAACTGAAAAGCATGATTAAGGGAGGTGTCTTTATCGCTGATTGCAAAAATTTTCCCGATTTGCGAATTGGTGTATTTAAATAGATCTTTTGTTTCTTTATTGTTCTCCAGCAATTGCCAACGCAAAATTTCCTGCGTCAGTTTATTTTCACGTAATTCTTTGGTGCCTTCTTTTGCAAATTGTTTAAGATCTTCTACACTGCTTTTTTCCTTGTCATCCAAAACCAATAAAGACTTAAAAAAATCCCCTTTTTGTGCATATTGTAAGAGCAGACCTTTTAAGCCTCCAAAATAGCGATAAATAAGTTCTTTAGAGACACCGGCCTCTTTTGCAATAGCATTAATACCAACACCTTGCGGCCCTTTAACTTTTAAAATAGATAAAAATGCATCATATATTTTCTTTTCGGTGGCCGGACGGTCTTTCTTCATTACAATTGGTTTAAATCTAAAACATCACCCAATTTTATATTGTTCTTCAGAAAAGGAGGGTAATGCTCCTGCATTAATTCTAACATAAATTGAAGCGGCACTTCATCAAAAGTGCCATAATCTTCTAAATATTCCATAAAAGAATGATTTCCTGTCTTATCAAACTCCTGAAATAAAGAATCGTTTTCTCCATCAAATTCTAATGTGCTTACACCTAATCTATCGCATAATTCAAAATTAAAAGCGGGAGTAGCTTTTACCCATTTATTATTTAAAAATAGTGCTACATACCCATGAGGCACAAGAACATCCGATCCAAATTTATCTACAATATGTTCTATCGCTATATGATTCTTAACCTTTGCCAGTCCCAATCTTGCAGGAATATTATTAGCCCTTAAAAAACTGATCAATAAAACTGATTTGTCCAGACAATGCCCATTTTTATGTCGAATAATTTCTGAAGCTTTCCAGTCTGTCTTCTTCAAACTGAATCGGTAGGGATAATATGGCCAAAAATCTCTCACATGAACATATAATTTTATGGCGATTTCTTTTTCAGAAAGGCCTTGCAAATCTATTTTATTTAGATGATCTTTAACTATTTCAGAGTGATAGTCAAAATTATAACTCTCTTTTAAATTTGAGATAATCATTTGCGTTACAGTATCTTAAACGGTTAATTTTATATGAACATGCTAATATTTGGTAAATATAAATATTTATTTATATTTGTAACCACCCGGTAACAATATTTTTTTTCAATACGTGTTTCCTCTTAGTAACTTATAAATATAATTTTCATGGAAGTATATCTTTATGAGGCTGTTAGAACGCCCGGGGGCATTGGGAAAAATACAGGAAACTTCGAGCAGGTAAGTCCCGTAGAACTAACCACAACTTTGTAAAAGGTGCTGAAAGAGCGCAATAATCAGAATACCTCTATGTCGGGAGGTCATAAAGAACACTTAGAAAAAGCAGGAAACAACAGAATATTCTTAATAAATTAACCGATCAAAAATTGAGATCTATGTTACAAAATATACTATTAGAACGTGAAATATATGCATCAGAAGAACATAAAATGATGCAGAAAATGGTTCGGGATTTCATCACAAATGAAATTCTGGATCAGATACCACAATGGGAAAAAGACGGTATGGTAAGTCGGGAAATTTGGGAACGTGCCGGAGACTTAGGTTTACTCTGCATGGATATGCCAGAGCAATATGGCGGCAGCGGTCTCAATTTTAGCTTCAATGCCTTACTTATTGAGGAATTCGCTAAAAAAGGGATCTCAGGACCGGGTTTTTCACTGCACTCAGACATTATAGCGCCTTATATTTTTAAGCACGGAAGCGAAGCTCAAAAACAAAAATACCTGCCCATTATGGCAACCGGAAAAATGATCACAGCTCTTGGTATGACAGAACCAAACTGTGGCAGTGATCTTAAGGCCATTAGAACAACGGCGGTAGATAAAGGAGACCATTATTTGGTAAATGGCCAAAAAACCTTTATTACGAATGGTTTTATGTGTGACATGGCAATAGTAGCGGTAAAAACTAATTCCGGATCGGAAAATGAAGGGGTTTCTTTATTGATCATGGAGAGTGCTGCCGAAGGCTTTGAAAAGGGAGTTCCTTTCAAAAAAATAGGAATGAAAGCCCAGGATACCTGCGAATTATTTTTTGACAACGTAAAAGTTCCAAAAGAGAAT
>JBDNHN010000574.1:0-5203 GCA_041688725.1 Gillisia sp. | reverse complement strand
TTATCGCATGGAACACAGGAAAACCATTTTTGCAAATAAAGAAAATTAACCTAAATTGGACTCAAAATCATACATCCTTATTTTCCGTTTTTCATACATCCTTATTTGCCGAAAACACGACATATTTGTTTTCCGGTAACAATCGTGTGATTTGGCCTGATGCCACCATTAAAACCATCAAGACAACTGCTAAAATTGAGAGAAACAAAGCGGGTAATGCCCTGCGGTTTATAGGAATTAATTGGGATATTAGTGACATTAAAAAAGCTGAAGAACGCTTGCAAAATACTATTGAGGTCGTTTCCAATTATAAATACGCACTAGATGAATCGGCCATAGTAGCCTTTACCGATCATAAAGGGATTATGGATCAGGTGAATGATAATTTTTGTGAACTTTCAAAATACAATAGAGAAGAATTAATCGGTCAAGACATTCGCTTACTCAATTCTGGTTATCATACTACAGCATTTATGCGTAATCTGTGGGAAACTATTTCCCAAGGAAACGTATGGAAAGGAGAGATAAAAAATACAGCAAAAGATGGCATATGTTTTTGGGTAAATACTACAATCGTTCCTTTTCTGGATAAAAAAGGGATACCATTTAGGTATATGGCTATTAGAATAAATATTACCAAACAAAAACAATTACAAGAAGAAGTCAAACAAATAAACCTTAAATCAGCAAAAATAGCAAAAGATAGAATTGAGGAATTGGCGGCTAAAGAAGAGCACCTGAATTCTATATTTAATACAGTAGCGGATATTGTTTTTGCTTTGGATGTCGAAAAGGATAGCCGCTACCGATTTAATTCGGTAAACCCGGCTTTTCTAAAAAAAACGGGGTTGGATTATAACCAGGTTATTGGAAAAACACTCCACGACGTCATTCCTAAAGAATCGGTGCCTCTTCTGTTGAAGAAATATGAAGAGGCCATCCGGACAAAGAAAATAGTACGATGGGAACAAGCAATTGATTTCCCTAACGGAATATTCATTGGGGACATGAGTATTGCTCCCATTTTTGATATGACCGGTAACTGCACCAAGTTGATTGGCTCTGTCCATGACCTTACGCAACGAATAATTGGAGAAAATAGACTTAAAATAAGTGAAAATAGGTTTCGTAAACTTTTTGAAACCGCTCCTGATAGTATTGTCGTGCTTGATTTAAAATCAGAAAAATTTGTAGATTCCAATCAAAATACTTCAAACCTGTTCAAATTTTCACCTGAAGAATTAGCTGAAATAGGACCTGAAGAAATTAGCCCAGAATTTCAGCCAGACGGTATCTTATCATCGGAAAAAGCAAAAGTATATATAGAAAAAGCCATATTGGGTGAAAAAGTAACTTTTGAATGGATGCACTGCGATTCCAATAAAAAAGAAATATTGTGTGAAGTGCATCTTACATATTTGCCAAGTACTAGCAACCCACAAACTTATGCCAGTATTATAGATATTACCGAAAGAAATGAAACAAGAGAAAAACTTAAACATCAATTTAATGAACTGGATATCAAAAACCAAGAGATAGAAAAACAGGTAAAAGAGTTGAATATTTCCAACATAGAGCTCAAAAAGACAAATAATGAATTAGACCGCTTTGTATACAGTACTTCACACGATTTGAGATCCCCTTTAAAATCATTATTAGGACTTTCAGATATGATTATAGATGATATAAGTACAGATAATATTGTACAATTAAAACAGATGGACATGATGAAGAACAGTATCTTAAAACTCGATAACTTTATTGAAGATATCTTACAGTACTCGCGCAATGCCCGTACCGAAGTGGCGAACGAAGCCATCGATTTGAAACTAACCATTCGTGACATTATAAATAATCTCAGACACCTGGATGGGGCTAAGGAAATAAAATTGAAAGTAGAAATTGACCAGAACTTGAAATTTGTTTCGGACATTTCCAGGGTAAATATGGTCTTGAACAATCTTATTTCCAATGCCTTTAAATATAAAGACCCCTCAAAAGAAAATCCATTTATAACTATTCATATTAAATGCAGTAATGACTATGCCATTATTAGTATCGAAGACAACGGTATTGGTGTTGATGCAAAGAATAAAGAAAAAATATTTGATATGTTTTACAGAGCCTCAAAGAGGTCTACCGGTTCGGGACTTGGATTGTATATTGTAAAAGAAGCCATTAATAAGCTTGACGGTTCCATTAAAATGGAATCGGAATTAACAAAAGGAACAAAATTCAAAGTTAGCCTTCCCAATCAATTGTTCGCACTTAATTAAAAAATAGACTACTATGAAACATGTCTTATTGATTGACGATAATGAAATTGACAGTTACATTGCCAAACATATCATCTCCAAAAGTAATATGGCGCAGAAAATAAGCACACAAAACTCTGCCATAGATGCCCTAAAGTTTTTAGGTACACTAAAAAACGATCAAGGAGAATTTCCGGACAATATTTTTCTTGATATCCAGATGCCTGAAATGGATGGATTTGGATTTCTTGAAGAGGTTAAAAATTTTCCAGAAGTCATTCATGACCAATGTAAGGTAATAATGCTAACGTCCTCTAGCGATCAACAGGATATTGACCGCTCATTTCAGTATCCCTGTGTGAAAAAATTCCTGACTAAACCTTTGAAATTGAGTATGCTAGAAGACCTTTAGCATTTAGCTCTGCAACAACTTCGTGGGTAGAAGTCGTAAAAGTTAATTCAACAAATAATCCCAATTGGGACAATTCTTACGGCATATTATTAGGAGAAGCAGATTGTGAATAATAAAAGATGCACCTAATAGCGGCTACACGCAATTGTTGGTTTTTAGTAAAGTTAAAAATTTTATTTTCATAACTTTTCCACGGTAGCGGAAAATACTCTTCTAAAACGCGGTCACTGACGTGTAGCCGCGAACCGTTGCCCACAATTTTGACCCGTCCTGAAATATGTATAAACAAATCAATTAGTATATAAATAAAAATGACAGAGTAACCAGACGTTAAAGCGAACCTTTCAAATTGAAAATTTTAGCTGGACTTAGTACTGGAAAATACGCCAAGAGCCAATTAGGGAAAATCTACAGTATTGTTCCTACAACCATCAATGAATGGATTAGAAAATACGAACGTAATGACCTAATGAACACTAGGGTTAAGTAGAGGTCAAAGACGATATTACAAGACTCAAAGCATTGCAGAAAGAGATTGAGCACTTAAAAAACGGCGAACTAACCGTGGCGGTTACAGTGAGATATAAAAAGTTAACCGTGGCGGTTACAATTCGCCATTAGCGACAAAGGGAATAAATTTTTTTGCTTTAATCTTTTATACAAAATAGCAGCACATATAACTCAAGCCGCCGTGATCTTTTTGTGTCTTATGGGCAAAGTGTCTCCTGCGCGACTAAGCGTCCTTGTAAACACTTCAAAAAGCCCTTGTGCATCATAATTTTGATATCGGTAATTATTTAAATCCCAATATTTCGAGACCTAGACCCATAAAAGATGCGTTTATCCCGCAACCATTTGGGATAAAAGGCTACATTGCTCTTGATATAACCTGTTACCAACAATATCAACGAAATGGAGGACATATACAAAATAATTGTTTCAGAAGATAAGCTAAATAGAAAATTTAAGTTATTGACTGAAAGTTCGCTTTTTGACCCAGCTAAAAACATTATAGAAAATATATGTATTCTTCTCAATGACCAAGATGGTAATTTTATAAAAGATTTTCAAAGCACAGGATTTGATGCAAGACTTTGGGAAATTTATTTATATATTTCTATTAGAAAATAAATTTGAATTTATCGAAGATGAAAATAGACCTGATTTCCACGTTAAAAAGAAAGAGTACGAATTCTTTATAGAAGCCAGCTTATCTGCTGAAAAAATAGACGAAAAATATTCAGAAGAATTCATAAAGGAATCTGTTGAAAAAGTAGATTTAGCTGTACAAAAGGAGATAACAGATTATTATTCTATTAGGTTAGGTAGCGTTTTATTTTCAAAACTGAATAAAAAATATTGGGAATTGGATTGGGTTAAAGACAAACCTTTAGTTTTTGCTATTACACCATCACATAATTACATGGCGAAATTTTTACCTGATGCTAAACTAATGGAATATTTATACGGTAAAAAAATAATAACAAAAGAAACAGAAAAAGGTTTAGAACATGTATGAACGGAAATAGTAACAGAGCATAAGAATGACGAAAAAGTAATTCCGTCATATTTTTTTTCACAACCAAATACGGAAAATGTAAGTGCTATAATTTTTTCAAATAATTGTGATTTACAGAAATTCAACAGAATGGGTTATGAACATAAATTATCGGAAAAAGAACTTATAATAGTACGCTCTGGTTCTAAATATGATGATAGTAATCCAAATGCACCTGCAAAGGATTTTAGTTATTTTGTGGAAAAAGGGAAATCTATAGAAGACTGGAATGAAAGCTTAACAATTTATCATAATCCGAATGCTAAATTCCCACTTGACAGAAACATTTTTCATAACGTTCGTCAAATTTGGATAAATGACGATGGAGAATTTGATGGCATAATGATGAAAAACTATGTGTTTCATTCAATAACAATGTCAGCAGAAATAAAATAAATATTGTTGGTAACAACGTGTATAACCCATTGTTTACTTTGTGTGTACTCGGAAAATCCTGCGGATTTTCCTCTGGTTCGTTTTCTTTTGCTAATTTAGTCCTAAACCAAAACAACGTGCCATACACGAACACGTTGTGGGTAATGCAAAAACTGACTCTGATAAACAATTAAAGACAATAAATATGTATCTATTTTTTGACACAGAAACGACTGGACTACCTAAGAATTGGAAAGCACCTGTAACAGATTTGAATAATTGGCCAAGAATGATTCAAATTGCGTGGATTTTATGTGACAATAATGGGAATCGTATCGAATCATACGATTGCATAATTAAGCCAGAAAATTTTAGCATTCCTGTCGATTCTTCAAGAATTCACGGAATTTCCACAGAAATGGCTATTAACGAAGGTGAAAGTCTTGAAAAAGTGCTTTTAATATTTAGTGAATTAGTCGAGAAGTCTGATTTCATTGTAGCACATAATATTAGTTTTGATGAAAAAATCATTGGAGCAGAATTCTTAAGAAAAAGAATTCAAAGCGACTTTGGACGAAAAAGAAAATTATGCACTATGCAATC
>JBDNHN010000573.1:0-4734 GCA_041688725.1 Gillisia sp. | reverse complement strand
GAATGGCACGCTTTTGGTCCATATCCTTTGACGTGGGTTGCTGGGCAAAGAATACAAATGGGCAGATAAATAAAAATACCAGAATAATTACTCGCTTCATATTATATAATAGACTACTGCAAAAGTAAAATAATAAAGTTAACTGTGAGGATTTGTATAAAACAAAAAAAGTCACCCAAATTGTGCGGCTTAAATTATTTTTCAATAAACAGATGATATCTATTCATTCACTAAAATTTAAGTGTTATTCAAAAAATTACACGGGTACTAAAATGGAAACTTTTGACCCGTGGTTTTTTGGGACAAGTGTTCAATAAAAAAATTTAAAAATAATTAGGTGTAAATAAGAAATCACCAAAAGCAGGCTTTTGGTGATTTCTAGAAAATTTATCAATCTTAAAAAAAGTATAAGCTTGATTTATTATTGAGGTGTATAAACTGCATCTCCAAAATCTCCGAAACAGTTATCCCAGCGTATTGTAAGTGTGCCATCTTCATTAACAGTACCGGTAAGGTCAATCTGGCAACCAAAAGATTCTACCCATGAACCAGATAAATCTCCACAAATATCGGTGAAACTACCATTTGTTTCAAATGTATAACCAAATCCGGTATACCAAAAGATGTAAACACCGGCGACTCCATCAGAAATTGTATAGTTACCTCCTCCATTATCAGTTAAAGTGACTGTATAAGGAAAATCTACTGCTTCAGGTATACCCGGCTCAGTACTAGCACCATTAGTCACAACATTGTAAACACCAGCTAAATCTGAAGGGCAGGAAACCGGATAGCTTACCTGAGCGTTGAAAAATGAAGATGTATGAATATCCGATCCATAATTACGGGTTCCATCGTTATTGATCAAATTGATTTCTGAACCATCGGCTAATTGTAATCTGGTAGAAACTATCAGCTCATCAGCCAAATCTATATCATCCACACTATTTAATTCCGCAAATACAGATATTATATCATCTTGATTTAAGGTGACTTCTGTTGGAAATTGAGTTATTCCACTTTTTAAGGTAATTGGCCCAAATAAATCGTTACCGGCCTTATAAAAACCAATAACATCAGCTGACACCACATTTCCATAAAAAACAGCTACAGTAAAGCCAATATTGACTTCATCTCCATTCCTCACATCGGTAAAATTTATGATTGCATCCAAATCAGCGTTTTTAGTAATATTGGTCACGCCTCCTTCCTGCAAATCAATATTTGAAGTTCCACCATCATCATCACAGGAAACGATGAAAGTTGCAAGCATCATAAATGCTAAAATTATTTTTAAATTCTTCATAATTTATATCTTTTTAATATTAATTGTCCCAAAATATCGTGTAGGTCGCCGGGTTTTTCTGAGCAGGAGCGTTTTGATTTAAATTCAATTCGCTTTGTGGCCAGAAAATTGACAGCTGAAATGCATTATTTTGCACTGTTACCTGATCATCTAATGGAAATCCATCATTGTTATTTAATTGGTATTCCGGGGAAGGACCTACAGGATTGGCCAATACAGGATAACCTGTTCTCCTGTAATCTGAATATTGATCCATAGTATCACCAAAAGTTGACACCCATTTTTGAGTCATAATTATTTCTAATTGTTTTTCAGATGATGCCCCTGCGAATGAAACTAGTACTTTTTCAATGTAAGATAAAGAAGTACCAATTACAGCCTCACTTCCACTTAATGTAGGTACGTCCTGAGATGTTCCTGTTCCCTCAACAACTTCATCCACCTTAGCAAAACTTGCGATCATTGCTTCCTCTAGTTTTTCACTAGCGGAACCAGTCAATAATCCGGCATTTATTAATTCTGCCTGAATATATAAAAA
This sequence comes from Gillisia sp., assembly GCA_041688725.1. Classification (GTDB taxonomy): domain Bacteria; phylum Bacteroidota; class Bacteroidia; order Flavobacteriales; family Flavobacteriaceae; genus Gillisia. Next base: position 2,890 of record JBDNHN010000573.1, on the reverse strand, counting down.
TTCATCATAGGTTAAAATTCGGTGTGGTGCTACTCCGGTACCTGTATTTATGTCAATTATCGGGCCCGATTTATCATCGTAAAACCCTCCAGATGGGAAAATACCCGGGTAAGTTGTAGAATTTTCAGCTGCATGATCCCTATCAGGACCTATGCTCCCAAATCTAATCGTGTAAAATCCTGTGCTGGCATCCCAATAATCAGCATTGGGATTTCCGGTATCTGCATTTCCCTGATCCGGAGGCAATTCTCCAGCTTTCAGTTGATTAACAAAATAGTAAGGGATTCTTGGATCCTCGATTCCCGTAAATATTTTAGGATTCCAACCTTTCAATATTTCATAAAACCAGGGGCTTTGATAGTCCCCGAACTGAGTACTACCATAGGCTGACACAAACAACCTGTTTCTCTCGTCTGTAGGGGATTCGTTAGCTGTATGATTAAATTGAAAATCATCGGCACTTGATGAGAAAAAATTGTCTTCAATTACCAGGGCGTCAAAATCTGTTTGATTAAATAAAGAAGTTGTTTTAATTTGATTATATAACTTCAACTTTAAAGTGTTAGCAAATTTAGTCCATTGTGCCATATCACCACCATAAAATAAATCTTCATCTCCAGGTTTTTCACCTGCCTCACTTGCAATATTTGCTTTACCTGTATCAATTAAATCCAAAACACTTTGATATATTTCCTGTTGATCGTCAAAATTCGCACTGACAATACCTTGTTCTAATTGGGTGGCTTCGCTAAAGGGAACATCTCCCCATAGATCTACTGCTGAAGACATAAGGTAAGCTTTAAGTATCTGTGCAACCCCAACATACATTTGATTACCGGTTTCAGAAGAAGCAGTGCTTTCTGATGCTGTGGCAATTAATGATTCTATATCTGTAAGAGTTAAATAAACATTATCCCATTCATTGGTAAAGGCAAAGTTTGAAGGTCTTGCTCCATACTGGTCAGGATCTTCCCTTGTGGTATATTGGTGGGTATATACACCAAGAACCTCTGCTGAGTATAGATCATAATCGTTAAAGTTTCTAACTCCAAGTTGGACACCTGGAAGTAATTGGTAAATAGGAGCCACTACCGGGCTATCCGTATCTGTATCCACATCTAAATAATCGCTGCAACCCGCAAAGAAAAAAGAGAGCGATAGAGCAACAAAAAAAGTAGATTTATGAAATGTATTTTTCATTGTATTTTTCATTGTTTTGATTTTTTAAAAGCTTGCGTTAATTCTTAAACCATATCTCTTAGATGTAGGTGCAGATGAAATCTCAATACCCTGTAACCTGGTAGAGCCAAAAGCGGTAACATCAGGATCAAAATTAGTGTATTTTGGTACATTTGGTGCAAAATACCATAAATTGCTACCCACTGCACTAATTCCTATTCTTCCAAAAGGTGTTTTCTCCAACCATTTTGCGGCAACATCATAAGTTAAACTTACTTCCCTTAAACGGTAAACCGTTCCGTCATAAATTGAAGCTTCGTCCACACTATTAATAGCGAAGGTATTACCCCCTGCCGGTGAAAAATATAACTCATTCATGCTCATTTGAGTTGAATTAGGAATTTGAGCCCCTTGCGCATCTAAGATTGGATTTCCATCTCCATCTCCATAAAAGCCAGGAATAATAAAGGATCTTTCCCTATCTTCAGTATCTTTGGTCACACCTCTACCCAATAAAGACTGAATAGTTGTACTGGAAATATCTCCACCTTCTCTCCAATCTATCTGTGCGTTTAAAGTAAATCCTTTGTACTTTACAGTATTTATAAAAGACATTTTGAAATCCGCATTTGGATCCCCAATAATTCCATCTTCCAGGTCTGCAACAATTCCACCTCCAGCTTTGTTGATTAAAAATTCGCCATTAGCATCACGTGCAAATCGCGATCCGTAAAATACTCCAAACGGCTCTCCAACAGCGACATAACCTACTTCATTAACATTTAATGGAATACGATCAAGCCCTGCTACCAGTTCCTTAACTTCATTATCATTTTTTGTGAAGTTTGTGAATAAAGTCCATTTAAAATCAGTGGTTTGAATCGGGACTAAGGTTAAGCCTATTTCGAAACCGGTGTTTTCAATTTCCCCAATATTGGTGTTAAATTCATTAAAACCACTTGATGTAGGTACACTTACGGGAGAAATCAAATCTGTAGTATTCTTTTTATACCAGGTAAAATCAAGAGCTATACGGCGATTCCAAAATTCTAAATCCAATCCAGCCTCAAATTCGTCGGTGAATTCAGGGGTTAATTCCAGATCTGCCAAACTTGTGTTATTACCAATAACCGGTATCCCATTAAATGGCTGACCAACTGAAAATGTCCTGTTTAAAAACTCCGCTGGAGCAGATCTTGCAACAGAAGCGAATGCACCTCTTAACTTACCAAAAGTAAATATGTCGCTTTTTATATTAAGTCCTTCGGTAAATATAAAAGATCCTGAGACCGATGGGTAAAAATAGGAATTGTTATCCTTCGGAAGTGTTGAACTCCAGTCGTTTCTTCCCGTTGCATTTATGAAAAGGTAATCTCTGAAAGAAAGACCTACCTCACCAAATACACCTATAGTTCTTGATCTGGTATACCCAAGCCCTTTAACAAAAGCTACGTTCAAATTATTTTCAACAGTAAAAATACCAGGAGATATAAATGTATTTGCATCAACAGCGGTACGCTCGGTAGTATTTTGAAGCAAATTTTGTCCGGCAATAGCTGTAAAGCCGAAATCCTCAGTTAGATCATAATCAAAATTAACCAAAAATGTAGATTCCACATCTTCATTTGTAAACCTATCTGTAGATATAGATCCAAGACCTTTATCGGCACGGGAACCTAAATCCCTGATTTGTTTTCTGTCTAAACTATAT
>JBDNHN010000101.1:0-6032 GCA_041688725.1 Gillisia sp. | reverse complement strand
GGCAAGTATGGCATCTATCGCGCCAACTCCCAGTTTACTGGCCAAAACCCGATCTGAGCAACTTGGTGAGCCTCCTCTTTGAATATGGCCCAATACTGAAACCCTGATATCATAATCGGTTAGGTTTTTTTCAATGACTTCTGCCAGTTCAAAAATATTCTTCCCGCTTTTAACACCTTCGGACACCACTATAATACTTGATGTTTTACCCGATTCCCTGCTTCTTTGAAGTGATTCCAGCAATCTTTCGATCCCGTGATCTTCTTCAGGAATCAAAATTTCTTCGGCTCCGGCTCCAATTCCGGCATTTAAAGCGATTGCTCCAGTATCGCGTCCCATAACTTCCACAAGGAACAACCTGTTATGCGAACTTGCAGTATCCCGTATTTTATCGATGGCTTCCACTACTGTATTCAAAGCTGTATCATAACCAATAGTGTAATCAGTCCCACTTATATCATTGTCTATAGTAGCGGGAATTCCAATGACAGGAAAATTAAATTCATTGTCTAATAAGAGTCCACCGGTAAAAGTACCATCTCCCCCAATCACCACAAGAGCGTCTATCCCAGCGTTTATAAGGTTTGTATATGCTTTTTCCCGTCCTTCTTTGGTTCTGAATTCATTGGACCTGGCAGTCTTTAGGAAAGTTCCCCCTCTGCTGATAATATTTTTGACAGATCTGGCGTTTAAATCTTCAATATCATTTTCTATTAGCCCTTGATATCCCCTGTAAATCCCTGCGCATTCCAGCTTGTGATATGCACAACTTCTAACTACAGAGCGGATTGCGGCGTTCATTCCGGGAGCATCACCACCAGAGGTCAATACTCCTATTTTCTTTATTTTTGTTTGCATTACTGTAAAAATATTTGTTTTTTAGGGTAAAACCTAATTTGCAGGCATACTCAAACGTTTTCGGTTGATAACTCATATAAAAAGCCCCAATTCTGGGGCTCAATTGTAATTATTAAGAAAAAAAATATCATTTTATCATTCAATCTTCAAAAATACTGAAAGTTGTTTATTTTCTCTTTTTCTATCAAGTTTCAGTATTTATACATTCCTAATCAATTAATATTTTATATTCCCAAGCTTTAAATGTCAAGGACTTTTCTTTGGAAAATAAATATTTCTCATTGCTAAAAAAATCAATTGATTCCCCTTCTTTTTCAGTAGTGAAAGTAGTTTCTTTATTGGATAGGTTGGCCAAGAAAGTTATTTTATTACCATCCTTTTCCCTTGAAAAAATTAAAATATTTTTATCATCAGAAGAATTAATTTTGTTATAAGCAGCGGGATTTTTACCACCGTTTAATGCCTTGTTGCTATTTTTTAGTTCTCCTAATTTTACTAATAGCGGCCATACTTTACCTTTTATTTTTAAAATGGTGTCTTTTTCAAAAAAGCGTAGACGTTTATTCATATCATATTCCTGACCGCTATAAATTAAAGGCATTCCGGGTGCGCAATACGATAATGCCAACATTACTTCGGAAGCTTCTCCCATGCGTTCTTTTACGGTTCCACTCCAAGAATTTTCATCGTGATTGGTCACGAAATTCATTAAAATGTCGTCTTTTTCATACAAGCTATCGATTTGCATCATACGCTCATCCCAGTCTTTAACGTTTTCCTTACCTTGTGCAATGGCGTTCATTCTATGGTGTGTATCCCAACTGTAGCCCATATCAAAAGCGTTATCAAGTAAATTTGGTTCCCAACCTTCAGCCAACATAAATACAGGTTTTGTTTTTTTAAGTTCAACTACAGCGTTTTCCCAAAAATCAATTGGAACCATCCCTGCAACATCACATCTAAATCCATCCACATCAGCTTCTTTTAGCCAATATTTCATATCATCCAACATTTTAGCACGCATTTCCAGGTTGTCGTAATTTAAATCTGCAACATCTGTCCAATCTGTTCCAACGGTATGCGTAATTTCTCCTTTTTCATTTTTTGTATAATACTCTGGATGGTTTTTTAACCACACATGGTCCCAACCCGTATGATTTGCAACCCAATCCAATATTACATACATTCCATTTTTATGTGCTGTATTTACCAAATTTTTTACATCTTCTAAATTTCCAAATTCAGGATTTACTTTGGTATAGTCTGAAATAGCGTAATAACTTCCTAAACTACCTTTGCTTTTTGTTGTAGAAATAGGATAAATTGGCATTACCCATATAATTTTTACGCCTAATTCCTTTAATTTAGGGATATCCTCTGTGAATTTAGAAAAGGTTCCTTCAGGTGAGTACTGACGAATGTTGGCTTCGTAAATTATGGCGTTTTCCAGTGATTCATCTGAAATTGGTGCTATGGAATCCATGCTATTTTCGTTTGATTCAATTTCTTTAGTTTCTGTTTTACAAGAAGCTAAAAAAACTAGTGTTATTATAAAGAGTGATTTCTTCATTATTATTATTTGTTTAAGGGTTTCAAACTTATCGCAAACCCTCCACCTGGAGCTAATTTTAATTTTAATTTGGATTGATTGGTAATTTCAATTTTTCTGATGTTAATTGCAGTCGGGTTTTTATTCCAATCGGCATCTTCTCCATCTTCATATATGATTGCTTCATAGTTAGTATCCGGACTTAAGAAATCAAATGAAATATTCATTTCTCTAGCATTTTCGTCGGTTATTCCGCCTACAAACCAATTTTCTGATTCTCGTTCTTTTCTGGCTATTGTTACAAAATCCCCAATTTCTCCATTTAAAACTTTTGTTGTTTGCCAATCTACGCCCACATCTTTTATAAACTGAAGTGCAGGATTTCCTTCATAATTTTCTATTAAATCGGCTGCCATTTGAACCGGACTGTAAATTACCACGTACAAAGCCAATTGTTGCGAAATGGTTGTGTTTACCTGATTGTCCTTTTTCCACTTGTCAAATTTAATATCGAAAATCCCCGGTGTATAATCAATTGGTCCGGCCAACATTCTGGTAAAAGCAACAATAGATAAATGTTCTGGCGGATTTCCTCCATCTGAAGCCCAAGCATTAAATTCTTGTCCGCGTAAACCTTCTCGAGAAATAGTGTTCGGATATGTTCTACGTAAACCCGTAGCCTTAATAGGTTCGTGCGCATTAATGGCCACTTGATATTTTGCAGCTTTAATCACTGCATTGTTATATTGATTCACCATATATTGCCCGTGATGGTATTCGCCTTTTGGTAAAATTTTACCAACATAACCGGTTTTAACGGCGTGGATTCCCAAACTTTGCATTAAAGCATAGGCTGTATCCTGCTGTTTCTCATACGTTTCAGTGGCCGCGGAGGTTTCGTGATGCATAATAATTTCAACGCCTTTTTCTTTGCCATAACGCACCACTTCTTTTAAATCATAATCTGGATATGGTGTCACAAAATCGAATACGCCTTCTCTGTCCTCAAAACCAATCCAATGTTCCCAGCCGGTATTCCAACCTTCAACCAAAACAGCCCCGATATCATTTTTAGCAGAAAAATCTATAAATGCTTTTGCATTTTTAGTGGTGGCTCCATGTTTTCCATGTGGTTTGGCATCTGTGGTAAATGAGGTCATATCTTGCTGGGCACTAAAATCCCAAGTAGATTTTCCCAAATGCATCTCCCACCAAATCCCTGTATATTTCGTGGGTTTAAACCAAGAAACGTCTCCAATTTTATTAGGTTCGTTCAAATTTACAATAAGTCTCGATTCAATTAAATCACCGGCTTTTTCAGCAATTTGAAGGGTTCTCCAAGGCGTATGAAAAGGAACTGTTCTTTTTACTTTATAGCCTGTGCGCTCAGATCCCACCAATTCACTGGTCATAGATAAATTTTCTTTGTCTATTTTTAAAGTCATACCCGAATAATCAACCAAACTGGCTTCGTGAAAACTCAAATACAAACCTTCATCTGTTTTCATGGTTGCCGGCGTATTTATCGCATTTTCAGGAATATAGGTTTGTCCTAAATCAGGATGGTTTGCTTTTGACAACGCATCAATTTTATTAAACTTTGAAGTTGTGTACAAATGCTCATAAATATCCCAATCGCCTGGAGCCCACCAAACGGTATGATTTCCTGTCAAATTAAATTGGGTGTTTTCATCGGTAATAATTACTTCGGAAAGACTTTCCTGCTCAGGGAATTCATATCGAAAACCCAATCCGTCATTATAAATCCTGAAAACAATTGTTAATTTTCGTTTTAAATCCGTTTTTTCCTGTAACTCAATATTTAACTCGTTATAATTATTTTCAACTTTAGTTTGTTCTCCCCAAGGCATTTCCCATACTTCGCTGAAATTACTTTTTGTTGCATTTATAATTTCAAAGTTCTCTTTTAAAGATGCCAGTTCTTTTAAATCGAAACTGCCTAAAGTTGACTTTTTTATGACATCCTTATTTTTGAAAGCCACTAAATAAGTCGGCTCCCCTTTTTCGGTTAACTTAAATTCAACTTTAATAGTTGAATCAGGCGAAGCTACAGCAGTTTGCCAATCGTTTTTACTTGAGCAGGAAAACAGCAATATACTTACTAATACAATGCAAAATTTTAGACTATTTTTCATTTTTTTAAATTTTTATTTTCTAATAAAACAAAGAAGAATGGCGTGTTTAAATTTACCATTCCGTTTTCAACAATCACTTCTGTATTGGAATAAGCATCAACTAAAACAGTTTCTTCCATAAATACATCATCAACATTAATTTGCTTTTCGCCTTCGGCTAAATACAATCCAACCACAACAGCATCCTTAAAATCGCCTTTTGAATAGGTTCTTTGAAAAACATACGGATTTTTACTAATCATTTTATGGGTTCCGGCTCCAATTGCCGGATGATTGGCTCTGAACTGACCTAATTTTTGCCAATGAGTCAAAATCTTTTGGGTGTTTTCATTTGATTTAATATCCTCCCAATTCATAAATGACCTTAAGGTAGCATCGCCTTCTGTTCCTTCAATTATTAAAGAACGTGCAGATTCATCTCCATAATACACCTGAGATGTTCCCGGGCTCAACAAGAGTTTATTTGCGGTTTCAAAGAGCTTTTCACGCTTTTCATCAAAGGGTTGGCCGTCATCATGTGAGGTTAAATAGTTTAAGGTGCCATAATCTTTAAGATCTGTACTCAATAATTTATCGTAATTGCTAAACAAGGTTTCATAATCCTGATCTTTGGCATTCCATTTAAATTCAAAATTGATAAGACTCCGGAACGCATTATCAAAATAATTGACTTTTTTATTTCCAAAATCAAAATGTTGGCCATTGCTGATCCCATAATTATAAACTTCACCAACAAGATAAAAATCATTGTCGTCCAACACTTTTTCCGGGTTGTTCTTTTTGAATTCGGCAAAGGCATAGTCCGTTACTTCCTTAAATTCCCTCCAAACATAGGCTTCGGTATGTTTTACAGTGTCAACCCTATACCCATCAATACCGTATTCTGTAATATAATCGGTCAGCCATTTCATAATGTAAAATCGGGGTGCACGTGGGTGACCGGTACGCTTAAAGAATTCATCTAATTCCGAAATTTCCTGCTCATACCTCCCTTCAGCTTTCCATTTTGCCACAAGTTGTGGTGGCAGCTCTACAGCATCATTGCTTTCCGTTTTTATATCCGGCAGGTTTTTTACCAGCGTGCAGGTAACCGTACTTTCAAAATCCTGATAAGTACACGGTGTATCATTACGCACCCAATCTGCAGGCCATACCGGGTCCTTTTCTGTCACAGGGCCTGTATGGTTGATAACGGCATCCAACAAGATCCGGATGCCTTTTTTATGAGCAGCTTCTACCAGTGCTTTTAAATCGTCCTTCGTACCGTAATTTGGATCGATAGCCGTCCAATCCTTTGTCCAATATCCGTGATATCCATAGGTATTTCCGGTGCCTTCATTGGTAGCACCGTGAATTTGCTCTACAACCGGGGTCATCCAAATGGCATTAATTCCCAGATCAGTAAAATAGCCTTCATTAATTTTTTGAGTGATGCCTTTTAAGTCACCTCCTTCAAAGCCCCGTAATTT
>JBDNHN010000572.1:0-5489 GCA_041688725.1 Gillisia sp. | reverse complement strand
GCACAAAAATCGTAAGTTTTAAAAACCTGATCTAAAGGAGTTGAAGAAGGTGGAACCAGATCGAGCTCCCATCCAAGAACCATTGCGCGTACCATCATCATTTTTCCCGCGATATAACGGGCAGGGAGGCACATTAATGCGGTGGTATTTTCCGGCAATTTAAAAAATTTACCGGTTGCCAGAGCCGAATTTATCATATGCTCCTTTTTTATCTTTATTTTCTGGGGCTTCCCGGTGGAACCGGAAGTTTGAACTTCCAGATATGCCAATGGTTTCAACCAATCCAGAATAAAATCTCCAATATCGCCTTTATAAGGTTCTTCTTCCTTGATAAAATTGTAGGCAACACGGCCTAGATCGGCATTGTTTAAATGTAATTTATTTAGTTTAAAATCTGGGTGTGTTTCCGGAACATCAAATTTCACATTCATCTTGCTTAAAATAAAACTCGTTTTTCACTAATAATTCTTAAATTTAACAAAATGCTTCAGAAATTTTATATCAATTCAGAAGGTTTTAACATTTCGGGTTTTTCCACCTTCCCAAAGAGCCTGTTTCCCCAGTCTTTCCAACCATATTTTTTAGCCATAATAAACAGAAATATGGGGTAAACTACCATTACCGGTATCAGCACATCCCAACCTGCAGAAGGTTCTGAAATGTCCTTTAATATTGAATTTGTTTGAAATGCGGTCCAGTCTGCGGTTACTAAAACGGCTGTAATCAGGTTATTCCCGGCATGAAAACCAAGTGCAAGCTCCATTCCATCATCCATTAAGGTCATTATTCCCAGCAAAAACCCGGTTCCTATATAGTGAATCATAATAATGTTACCCAATTTGGTCACTTCCGGATTAAAAAAGTGAAGGCCTCCAAAAACCAACGAGGTAAGTATTAACGGAAACCATCGGTTTTTAAAAAGGGTTCCAATACCCTGCATTAAATATCCCCGGAATAAATATTCCTCAAAACTGGTTTGCAATGGGATCATTATAACGGCAATTACAAGCATTATAAAAAATGGCTTTGGCTGAAAATTGACTACATAATCCTGTGGATTTATGTAATAATCAACAAGCGTGGCAGCAATGGCAAAAATAGCTACCAAACCAAAGGCGAAAAAGAACCTCCCCCAATCTATTTTTTTTCTGGAAGTAGTTAGCGACTTTATGGGCTGACTGTGTAAAACTTTAACAACAAAAAATATTGCTCCCAAGCCTGCTGCATATGATAATAAAATCAAAAACAAAGAAAGATTGGAATCCAGCAATTGGAGCATTTGCATTTCGGTCATATTTACCATCTCATAGCCACCTTTCAATAAAATAGCTACCCCAAGAGGAACTTGTCCCGCAATTACCGCTATTACAATTATCACGACACCTATGAGGTATCGCCAGAAATCATATTTAAATTTAAAAGCCTGTTGTATAAACATATAGATTTTTTATAAATTGAAATTCCACGAAATTTCGGAATTGTATTTAATTGAACCGTTTTCAACCTGCAACGGACTTTCAAAATTATTGGTATAAAGTCCACCGGTCCCCAATCCCTGGGGCATTGGTGAATTTTTAGTAAATGTCCATTGACTTATCGCATTTAGGCCAACATTGCTTTCTAAAGCACTCGTTACCCACCAACCAATATTTAGTTTTTCGGTCAGGTTCAACCATTCCTGAGTTCCCCGATAACCTCCAATTAAACTGGGCTTAAAGATCACAAATTGCGGCTTGATCATTTGTAGCAATTCCTGCTTCTTTGTTACAGTATGCACTCCTATTAATTCTTCATCTAAAGCAATTGGAATTGGAGTTTTGCTACATAATTGTGCCATTGCCTCAAACTGGCCCTGTTTAATTGGCTGCTCTATACTGTGAATTTCATATTTGCTTAGCTGTTTCAGTTTTTCCAGGGCTTCAGCCGGCGCAAAAGCACCGTTAGCATCCACTCTTAATTCAATTTCTTCGGAAGAAAACTCCGTGCGCATATATTTCAGCAGATCCAATTCAGAATTAAAATCTATCGCGCCTATTTTCAGTTTGATACAATTAAAACCTGCTTCAATTTTTTCTGAAATCTGGGCTTTCATAAATGATTTTTCTCCCATCCAAACCAGTCCGTTGATTGGGATAGCAGCTTTTCCTTTTGTAAATTCAGAAGGAAAAAGGATAAAAGGATCCTGTGCTTCCAGGGATTTAAAAGCCATTTCTACCCCAAACTGAATTGATGGAAACGCGGTGAGTTCCTCCCAAAGTTTATTTGGGCCTAATCCTATGTTTTTGCAAACCCATTTTAACTTCTCTTCATAATCCGGCCTGTCGTCTATGCTCAGGGAGCGTAAAATACCACATTCCCCTATTCCTGTTTTGCCTTCATTCCGGATTATTAAAAACCAGGATTCCTTGATATTGAGAACGCCCCGGGAAGTTCCGCTAGGGCGTTTAAAATTTAAAATATACTTTTTGTACGTTGCATGCATAAATGTCTGTATCAACTTTTCCAAAGTTTGAAACTTCAGAAAAATTAGTCTTTGGAAACGTTTTTTATTTGGAATAATTACAATTCGATACTTTCCCCAATTTCCAACAACATCAAATCTTTTCCTTTTTCATAAAATTTGCGTTTCGCTTCTTCGTGGTCAATTTCAATATATCCGAAAGTATCAAAATGGCAACCAATTATCTTGTCACAGGCTACAAAATCACTTGCCCTGATGGTATCTTCAATTCCCATTGTAAAATTATCGCCAACAGGCAAAATAGCCAGATCGAGGTTTGTGCTCTCGGGGATCAGTTTCATGTCCATAGTTAACGCGGTATCCCCGGCGATGTAAATATTCTTATGTTCACTTTCAATCACAAAGCCGCCAGGTTGCCCTCCGTATTCCCCGTTGGCAAATGAGCTGGAGTGGATGGCATTTACATATTTCAGCCTACCAAATTCAAAGTCCCAGCTTCCCCCGTGGTTCATAGGGTGAATCTCAATGCCTTTGGCTTCATAATGACTAGTGATCTCAAAATTACTGACAATTACTGCTCCCGTATTTTTTGCAATTGCTTCGGCATCCAGAACATGATCCTGATGCGCGTGGGTAAGCAGAATAAAATCGGCTTTTAAATCTTTGATGTCGATTATATCTTTTGAAAGTTTGTTTCCTGTAATAAATGGATCTATTAATATATGAAGCTCGCCAATTTGAATTCCGAAAGAACTATGTCCGTAAAAAGTAATTTTCATATTTAAAGAGTTTGATTTTTAATAAAAATAAGAAATGAATAAAGAACATCCTCAGTTGTGCATATAAATATTTTTAAAATTGAAGATTTCAGTTTCAAATGAGAATTCCCAACCCAAATAAACCAGAGATAAAAAAAGTGGTGAGCGCCAAAATTTTTAATTCCGGATCTAAAAGCGCGGGATCTTCATTTTGTACAACTCTCTTTAAATGCAGCAATAGCGGGATAAAGCCCAAAACATAGATGAAATCATTTAAATCCCCGGCGGTTAAAACAGAAAACACAAGAAAACATAAGGTAGCACCTATAATTAAAGAATAATGGTAGTTTTTGGCCCTTTTATCACCCATTTTCACCACAAGCGTAATTTTTCCGGCTATTTCATCAGAAATCCGGTCGCGCATATTGTTCAAATTTAAAACTCCTGCACTTAGAAAACCTATTGAACACGCGGGCAATAAAATTGTCCAATTAAGCTGTTGAGTATATAAGAAATAAGAGCCATAAACGGCTACAAGACCAAAAAATACAAATACAAACACATCTCCTAAACCGCGATATCCGTATGCGCTGCTTCCAACTGTGTATTTAATGGCAGCTGCAATAGCAGCCACTCCAAGGATAAAAAAGAGTATTGCATAATAAAAATTTTCGCTTCCAAAGGCGGTATATATAAGCAGGATTGCCAGAAAAAGCGTTGCGGCTGCGGTAGCCACAATTCCTTGCTTCATTTCTTTTGGAGATATCAAACCGCTTTGCAGTGCCCTTGCCGGGCCTAGCCGATTCTCATTATCTGTACCTTTCATGCCATCTCCATAATCGTTGGCAAAATTGGATAAAATTTGAAGGCCTAAGGTTGTGCCAAGGGCCAGGCTAAAAACAGCAATATTAAAATAACCCTGATACGCTGCAAGTACAGTCCCCACCAGGATACCGGAAATTGACAAGGGCAATGTCCTCAACCTTGCCGCATTCACCCATGAATTGAATTTTCCCATTTAATACATTATTTTTACCACCAGTTCTTTTAGTAAATCCCCCTGCGGCACATTGGCGGCGCCAACTCCTTTTCCTTTCATATCAGTTTCCCTCAAAAGGCTGATTATCTGACTCACCTTTTTCATGGGATAATTCCCGGCTCCCACTACAAAATCATTTACAAAGTAAGGGTTTACTTTTAACATTTTTGCCACATTCCCTTTAGATTTATCGGTAAGACCGTGATATTGAAGAATCTGAGAAAAATATCCAAATAGCAGCGAAACTGTTACAACCATAGGGTTGTCCTTTGAGTTTTGAGCAAAGTAATTCACAATGCGATGTGCCTTCAGAACGTCCCTCATCCCAATTGCTTTTCGAAATTCGAAATTGTTAAAATCTTTGCTTATTCCAATATTTTCTTCAATCAATTCCGGGGTGATAAGGCTGCCTTTTGGAACAATTAATTGCAGTTTATTCAATTCATTGTCGATTTTACTTAAATCCATACCCAAAAATTCCACCAGCATTTGAGCCGCTATGGGAGAAATACTGTAATCTCTGGATTTAAGGGTTTTCTGGATCCATCCCGCTATCTGATTTTCGTACAATCGCTTGCTTTCAAATACCACCCCCGCTTTGGCAACCGCTTTATAGAGTTTTTTTCGCTTGTCTATTTTCTTGTATTTATAACAAAATACCAAAGTGGTTGTAGGCTGTAAATTTTCGACATAAGCATCTAATTTTTCGATGGTCCGGGAGAGGTCTTGTGCTTCTTTAACTACTATCAACTGGCGTTCGGCCATCATAGGATAGCGTTTTGCATTGCTAATTATGTCCTCAACAGTAGTATCCCGTCCATATAAAACCATTTGGTTAAACCCCTTTTCCTCCTCGGGCAACAAGCTACTTTCAATAAAATCTGCAATTTTATCGATGTAATAAGGCTCCTCCCCCATCAAAAAATAAATGGGTTTTACCTGGCCTTTCTTTATGGCTGTAACTATTTGAATTGCTTCTTCCATCCTGGCATTTAATAATTTATTGGGGAATTGATATTAAAAAAAACAGGTTTTAAATCTATCTCTTATTCTATAATCAACTTGCGCTGCTCCGTTTTTATTTCCTGAAGTAATTTTCGGTTTAACCTCTATTATTTCGTTATTTTGAGGCTATGCAAAAATTGAATTTTCCCAACTATTCATTTCGCTTCAAAAATAGCGAAAATAAAATAGCTGCTTTTGATGAAATCAGGAAAAAGTTTGTAATTCT
>JBDNHN010000100.1:0-3262 GCA_041688725.1 Gillisia sp. | reverse complement strand
TGCGTAAGCTCATATAATCTTTAAATATAGATTTTGACAAAGCCAATTTAAAAGTTGGTAGGGATACTTTGTTCAACATTCTAAGAGAACATAAAATGCTCACACTTAGAAAGAAATACAGTGCCAGAACGACAAACTCCTACCATCGCTTTTATAAGTACAGTAATATCATAAAAAACCCAAAGTGACAAGGCCAAATCAGGTTTGGGCATCGGAACAGTAAAAGGCTTTTGTTATCTCGTGTTAATAACCGATAAGCATTCTCGTAAAATCGTAGGATACGATTTTAGTGTCAAAGAAAATAATTAAATTCACCAACAAATCAGGCAGGGCCGACAAGTTCGGCCGAAGGCAAGCCATTATAGAGCATCCCTTTGGAACTATAAAGAGGTCCCGAAGCCTCGGGAGGGCTTTGATCACATCCTTTCCAAAAATGGAAAGAAACGAGCCATCTCAGACGAATATTAAGTTTGATGGATGAAAAAGGGTTCCGGGAGGTGTATGGGCAGTTGATTCTTTGTTTATCGGTCTTAATCCAGGCTTACAGAGCCATTTTGATGGCATTCTATCCAACTGATCCCGTAAACCTAATTTCTGTCCTTATCCTAACCCCAAGTTTAAAAAGCTTATTTTAGTACATAATTGGCAGTAAGCTTAGGTTTTTTGACAGACTGCCGTTGGCGGTAATATAAATAAGCAATTATGATTGAAATCTATTATAAAAATAATGATGTAAAAAATTATAAAACTATTAATGAAATTGAATATCAACCAAATACTATATTTAGTATTCGGTTTATTGGATTCATTAATTCAGATTTGGAAATAATTTCCAAAAAATTTGATCTTGACTTAGCTTCTTTTAGCAAAAAAGAGGATATAGAAATAAGTTCACATTATATTGAATCAAATTCCCAACTATCTTTGAATTTTACAATTCCAAGCTATTCTACCAATAATTATTTTGAGGAAAAGGATATGTATATTCTGATTAAAAACGATGTTGTATTTACATTTCTTTCACCCGACATAGAAGAAAGTTTAAATCAATTAACACAATTTATTTATAATTTTAAGAATACCACTTTTAAAACTTATCACCAACTATTCCTTTTTCAGATTGGGATAATCTCAGATTACTATGCAGATATTGTCGAGTTAATTTCAAAAAAAATAAAAGACCTTTTTCAAAAAACTCTTAAATCCAAACAATTTGAGGAGAATGATCTGGATTATATTACAGAATTAAAGTTTAATAATCTCCTCATTAGGGAATCTCTTTCAGAGTTCCAAAGGATTCTTCTTTTGTTAAAAAAGAGCGATAAATATAACGGCAATGCATTCAATAGGATTAATGAGGAAATAGAGGACCTAACAGTAATTGCAGATTATTTACAATATAATTTTAATAGATTAGATGACTTGAGTGGAAATATTAATAGCAAGATAGAATTAGAACAAAACAAGATTTTTAAAATCCTTACTATCATAACTGTTTGTTTTTCACTACCTACTTTAATTGCAGGAATTTATGGAATGAATTTTAAACATATGCCAGAACTAAAATGGGTTTTTGGATATCCAATTATTATTCTGTTTTTAATTTTAAGTTTTATCTTCTCATTAATCTATTTCAAAAGAAAGAAATGGTTTTAGAATAATACCAAACCTAAAATAAATACTACAGCCAACAGAAAATATAGTGCATTTGGCAGGTAGCGTTAGAAATGAAAGTTAATGCTAAAAATACAGTTTGTCTAAGTTTGAAAATGAAGCGTTTAAAATTCCAATAGCACCATATTCTAAACGTCAGACTGTCTAAAAATCTTCCTTTTTCTCAATAACTTTGTTGACTACTTTTTCGGGATCGTTTCGTTCTTTTTAGCACTTTGGGTGTCTTCATGCTATGCAGTTGTAGAGCATCCCTTTGGAACTATAAAGATTTGATCACATCCTTTCCAAAAATTGAAAGAAGCGAGCCTCTGCAGGTGTAGGCATTATCTTTATAGCCTACAGTCTCAAACGGATATTAAGTTTGATGGGCAAAAAAGGGTTCCGGGAGGTTTATGCTCAGTTGATTCTTTGTTTATCTGTCTTAATCCAGGCTTTCAAAGCCATTTTATTAGCATTATATCCAACTGATCCCGTAAACTCTAATTTCTGCCATAATCCCAAGTTTAAAAAGCTTATTTTAGTCCATAATTGGCAGTAAACCTAGGATCTTAGACAGACTGCCGTTGAACATTAAATAAAATGAACAAGAATAATTTGCGGTTTTAATCAGACAAAAATTATGATAACAATAATGGCAAAATGGATTGTGTTATTATTCGGATCGTTTATAATTTTTGTCGCATTTCTTATGCTTTTTGCACCAAAAAAAGTAAGAGCAACTTTGAGAAAAGCTGGAAGTACAAATTTTATAAACTATGCGGAAATTACCATCCGAATAATTCCAGCGGCAGCAATGATACTATATGCTGACTTTTCCAAGGTTCCTTTAGCATTTAAGACGTTCGGATTATTTATGCTCATTACATCTTTAGTACTTTATTTTGTTCCGAGAAAAACTCATCACAGTTTTTCAATAAAAAGTGCGGATATGCTCAAACCAATATATTTTCAATTGATTTCACCTTTTGCATTGTTAATAGGTGTACTAATAATATTTAATACTGTTTGACTTTCGGAAACTAAGCAGAAGGAAACAAACCGTTGGACTACAACGGTTATCACAAATACCGGGTAACATATCAAAGAAAATAAATAACTTCATCAACAAACCAGATCTAACCTACCTGACGACAAGTCCGGCCGAAGGCAAGCCATTGTAGAGCATCCCAGGTCCCGAAGCCTCCTTTAGATTAGCAAACAGAAATATCAATTGAAAATTAATGATGATGATGAAATTTCTTTTTTTGCTTCTTTTTTTCTTTGTTGATAAGTGTAATTTTGTTAATAACTATAAATGAAAAAGAACGGGGTGAACTTTCGAAGCTTCTAGAGTTTCATCTCTAAGTCCCGTATTAGTCCCCGTTCTTTTATACTCTGGTTACAAGGACCAAATAGAATACCAGTTCCTACCTATTAAAGGTTTTAGTCAACGTAACCTAATTTACTAATATTAAACACAAAATTATGAAAATTTTAGACACAGTAGGGATTGACATCAGTAAATTAAGTTTTGATGTCCGTGTTCACGGAAGCCAATCTTACAGGCAATTTGAAAACACAAAAAAAGGGTTCAGCCAATTGCTCAAAT
>JBDNHN010000571.1:0-5261 GCA_041688725.1 Gillisia sp. | reverse complement strand
CAGAATCTTTTACTGTAATAGTATAAGTCGCTGCGGGTTTTCCACTGAAGGTATTTGAAGATTGAAAATTAGTTCCGTCAATAGAGTACTGATAACCGGTATTTCCACCTGAGACATTTCCGGCAGTGATAGTTCCGTCACTTTCCCCGTTACAGCTCACCGGGGTGAAAGTAGCGACTTGCATTGTAAGTGTATCAGGCTGAGTAACTTCAATTGTTTTGGTAGTAGAACAGTTTTTAGAATCTTTAACGGTAATAGTATAGGTTGCAGCGGGTTTTCCACTGAAGGTATTAGAAGATTGAAAATTAGTTCCGTCAATAGAGTACTGATAACCGGTATTTCCACCTGAGACATTTCCGGCAGTGATAGTTCCGTCACTTTCCCCGTTACAGCTAACCGGGGTGAAAGTAGCGGCTTGCATTGTAAGTAAATTCGGTTCTGAAATCACAAAAGTTTGAGAACCTGTATTATTTCCAGAATCTTCAACTGTGATGATATAGGTTCCTGTCGAAAGTCCTGAAAGATCTTCAGAAGTAGAAGCACTTCCATCCCAGCTTACAGTATAGGTTCCAACTGCGCCGGAAATGCTAACATCTATAGCACCGTTATTTCCATTAAAACAGGAAACAGAAGTTTCAACACCAGTTATAGAAAGTGCTGCTGACTTGTTCTTTGCAGTTAAATAAGTGAGGGAAGAACCAAAGAGGAAAATAATAAGAAAGAAGGTTCTAACCCGGAGAGTAATTTTTCCCATCCACTAAATTTTAATGTTGAACAGTAAAATTATATATAAAAAATTAGAAATAAGGGAATTAGCCTTTAAAATAATCGATAAAAGTATGATTTTGAAGGCTAAGAAGGGTTTTTTGTGTTTTAAGACTGAGTATTTATATTTATTGTAGGATAAATCGCACTAATATAAAATATTCATTTTCTTGCAAATTATTTTTCCTTTAGCAGATATCTAATAAAATTTCACTTCTTTCTCGCTTTAAAGAATACTGAGATATTCAGCTTGATTATCTGTTAAATCAAATAAATATAGATTTGAAATGGAATTTGATTTTCGTGATGGGAATGTTGAAGTTATTTCCTATTCCTTCCGAAATGCCGGAGTCGTTTCCTCTCACAATTCCAAAATTAGTAAGGCTCACCTGGTAAATCCTCTCTTAGGAAAATTTATGAAACCAAAAGGTTAGGGAAACCTTCCATTAAATTTAATGGAAGATTTATCCAATTATCTTATCAGGATGATGCTTTTTGAGATTTCCTTGATTCCTGAATAAAGTTTTATTGCATATACTGCCGCGGGAAATTCCCTTACCGGTAACCGGACATCCTTTTCACTAGAAATATGTTGATACTCTTGGATTATTTGTCCTAACATATCATAAATAACTATCCGTTCAATTTCAAATTTTGAAGGATTCAATATTGCAATTTCCCGATTGTTGCCTACATAGAAAACTTTAATTTCTCCCTCCAATATTTCTTCTTCCCCGGCAGCTCCTTGTTCCTGTTCTTCTTCCACTATAACTTCCTCTTCTGGAACTTCCTCAGTTTCCTCTTCTGTTTCTACAACGGGATCCGGTTCTTCTGTAGAAACTTTTTCATTTTGAAATACAATTTGAAAACGTTCATAATAATTGCCCGGATCCAAATGCATAGAATAATCGCCTTTTCTCAAGTCGAAATAAGTGCTGTCCTGAAGGTTTTTCAGGTAAATATTCACATTATCCGCAACGTTTTCCAGTTTATTGATTTTAATCGAAAATACGCCTGCTTCATTTATTTTAATTCCCAAAGGCAAAACCTGGTCAATTCCAAAATTTGGCACCCCCTGGATCACAAATTCGATATTATCTATAAGCCAGAACATATCTTCCGAATTATTGTCATTTAATGTAGCGTCGTAACCCAGGTCAAAACCATTTGTGGTATTGGGATCTGCACCTACCAGAATTTGCCGGTTATAACCCATAGGAGATCTAAAATCAAGTCTGATTTTAGATCGTATTTCGGCTTGTTTATTTTTTTGTGAATTGTTTTCAGGCCTTAAAAACTGGGAATTTTCAGAATTTGTTTCTTTTATAAAAGCCCGCTGGCTGTTTTTGAAAATTACGTTACCTCCATCTACCGTATAATTTCCTGAGAGTTCAGGGTCTAAAACCGTATTGATAAAAAATCCCTGTCCTACCGGAATAAAATTCCCGGGAGTTTTTCCAAAACCTCCCGTGGCATTAATACGTTCATCGTTAGCAATAGCATGAACGCCGCCGGTAAGGTTGTAAGTGGCATAACCCCCAACATATTCTGCAAGAATATGTGTTTCACCGGCAAAATGATCCCAAAAATACAGCGCGCCATTGAATATATTACCCTCGGTATTAGTACCCCCGTCCTTTAAATTATCAAGGATAAATTTACTGGCATCTATAGCGGAGGGGTAGGGGTTACCCAATAAATAATTCTGATCTTTTCCAATTAACGGGGTGATATTTCCGTTATTAGGTTTCCCTTTAAAAACATAATTCTGTCGGTCGGAAATTGCTGCATTTCCGGAAGTTCCTTTCATGGTATATCCTTCGCCCGCATTCAGGATCCCTGTGCTTCCCACTTGTTCCCAATCGCTATATTTATTTGAGGTACCCCTGAATTTATATAACCAGTAATTACTAACCCTACGTGGAGCACTTGATGCATAGGTATAATCGGCATATTCGTACCAATCATTAAAGCTTAAAGGCTTTCCGTTATTCGTAGTAGGAGAGCCATCCAACATTACAGAGGCTACCGTATAGGTTGAGTTGTTTGCAGCGCCTTGCAGGGAAACCGGGGACGACCAGTAATTGTAATTATAACTATTTTCAGTTCCCTGTTGGTCACGTTCAATATATCCTGAGCTGGATTCATCTAAAATGCTTTCGCTTATTTGAGAAGGCGTATAACGCTTCTGCACCAATTGTGATTCTCCCTCCAAATCAATAACACCATTCAATTTTAGATAATGCGTTATCCATAAACCTTGACCAGTTCCTGTTCCCGTTGAAATATTAGTAATACCATCCATTGTTAATTTCCCAGATTCAGATAATAAGCCCAATAAAGTAATGTCTCTCGCTCCAGAAGTTATAATGTTATTATTTAAAATTTCCACAATATTCCAATCTATTGGAGTTTTATAATTTGAAGGATGACTTGCGTCAGAATCACTTAAATCTTTTCCAATACCTACACTATTTGGAATATCCCAAACACTTGGTTGAGACCATGTACTATTAGTGTTCCAATCTCCATCATTTGTAGTTGTATATGGTAGTGGAGCTGAATTATCTTGAGGAGAAGTGATATTTATAAGTTTTCCTTTAAAACCGACATATGGTATCTCAACAGTAGAGTACGGATTTACATTACCACATCCTATATCATCCATTCTATAATAACCTACTAAATCATTCCAATCCAAGTCAGGTATATCCAATGTGATAATTTCTCCTTCTACCTTGCCTAAAGTACTTCTTGTAATACGTTGATTCATCATTTGGTGCAATTGATCTGGAGTAAGTGCGACATTCCATATTCTCAATTCTTCCATCCATCCATTCAAATAATTTGAAGGACTGCTAGATCCATTATTATCCATAGCCCCCAAGATGGCGTTATAATCATTTTCACCAGGAGAACCGCCTCCCTCCAATTTAATGAATACCCCATCAATATATAGTTTATAATCTCCTGACAATGAATGAATTAAAGCTATGTGATACCAGCGATTTGTATTAATCTTATAAGGTGAAGAATTTATAGATCCTGATTTATCCCAATTAAATGATACTTCTCCATTATCAATTCTTAAATCATACCCCTTTGCACTATCAGAGAAATTTGCATCTCTTTTCGAGAATATAGTTTGAATACCACTAATAGATTCAGGTTTTACCCATACTTCTATACTAAAAGGATTCTTGTTGTTAGCATTAGATAAATCATAGCTATCCTTTCCAAAATCTATATAATCATCTGCGCCATCGAAGTCAACTTGATCACAGTCAGTAATTGTTACTCTCACATCATGTGAACATCCATCAACGGTCCATGTCAAAATATAGGCACCTGCTCCTCCGGTAAAAGTGGCATTGGGATCATTTACATCAGATAATGATTCAGTGACACAAGAGGTCGTGGTTCCTTCTCTGGTCCAGGACCAGATTCCTATTTTTCCGGTGCCGGGGTTGTCGCAGGTTGAACAATTCTCAGGTTTTGAAGGGTACGCTCCCTTATCAGCATTTTCATTTGCAGTTAAAGTATTGTCATAGGCATTCAATTGAATAATGTTTTGTCCACATTCTTCTGGTGTGAGGATAATATTTTCGCCGGCATAAGAATAGGAAACATAAATATCGATCAATCCTGTCCCTTCTTCACTATAAGTTCTACAATCATTGATTAATGATGTTCCCCCGTATTGATGACGCCCGGGAGATTCCGGAACAAAATTAAGCTCTATCGAAGTTCTACCAACTTCAATAGGTTCTTCATCAGGATCTCCAATCCCAACTGTCCATTCCAAATCTGTATTAACCAAGACCTCCTTACTTACAAAGATATTGTCCATAGCCCAAATACTTTTATTGGTTGTTCCGGTAAAGGACCATCTAATTCTAACCTCACTTTCGCCTACATAATCTGTAAGAGAAATGGATGTATTATCAGTATCAAAATTATATTGCGTTGCAGTTGAGCCTGTATAAGATTCGGCTGTTCCTGCGTTGAACCAGTTTTTAACAGCATCTCCTTTAGCGTGCATTACCCGAAGTGTAGAATATGTTGTTCCACCATCCGTAGATATTTCAATTAATGCAACATCATTATTTGCAAAATAAAAGGCTTGATCAAAATTTAAGGTTGCTGTTCTGGAATTTGAAAAGTCCAGAATTGGTGTTTCTAATGTGCTAGGAATATTGTCCTCATATACTGGTTTTCCGTTGTTTGCTATTTCAAAATAATTACCCTGGGCTATAGAAATTTTACTTCCTGTGTTATATGTAATATCCCCATATTCATGGTTTTGGCCTGTACAAGACCAATTTCTTGTTTTTTCTGCATTCCCACCGCATGAGAATCCTCCAACATCGCCATCAACAAGCCAACCATCTGGATCATTTGCGTTAATTTGCCCAGTCTCAAATTCTCCTTTTTGATCAGCTATTGTTTGCTGAGTTACAACATAGTTACTTGTTGCCAAGAGGTTTACATTCTCT
>JBDNHN010000099.1:0-3019 GCA_041688725.1 Gillisia sp. | reverse complement strand
GTTTAATTTTTGAAGATTTTCCGGAATTGCACTCAATTGCTTTTTGGCCAAATCTTCCATCTTAACCGCGAATTCATCGGTTTTATCCAAAGCGCTGAATACTCCGTTAACCAGCAATTTCTGATTTTTCATTCCCAGATCGATCAATTCAGAACTGGTTCGGGAAGCTTCCTTTAATGAAGCCTGATCGGCTCTGGCAACAAGATAGAAAATCGCCATCTTTGGATCACGCAACCGGTTCACTACGGTGTTGTATCGCTCCTGACTGCTTTTTAAGGCTGATGTCGGCCCAAGACAGGAAGCTCCATCGGGGTTTTCTTCAGAAAATCCGGCCCAGGCTGAGGGGAGTTCTAGCAGGCGCAGGGTGTGCCCGGTTGGAGCTGTATCAAAAATGATCATATCAAAATTTCCTCCTTCAGATTCGCCGGAAATAAACCTGGAAAACTCATCAAATGCGGCAATCTCAACGGTGCACGCACCGGAGAGTTCTTCGTTCATCTTTTTGATATCATCTTCGCTTAGGATCTCTTTTAATGGTTCTGTTACCCGTGTACGGTATTCCTGAGCAGAAACTTCGGGATCTATATTAATAGCGTGAAGATTTTTCATGCCCTTTACCGGACTTATTTTGTCATAAACCCTGCTTTCCAAAACATCTTCCAGGTTGGAAGCTGGATCTGTACTTACTAATAGCACTTTTTTTCCTTCATCTGCAAGTTTTATGGCAGTGGCACAGGAAAGGGAAGTTTTTCCCACCCCGCCTTTTCCGGTAAAGAATATATAAGGAGTTTCAGAATTTTTCATAAGCTAAACTGTTTTGAAATTTTTAAAATACAAACGCAGATAAATGAGAATTAACAACAGCTGCTATCGCCTCCTCCACAACAGGAAGTGTTTTCTGTTTTCTTCTCTTCGGGAGCATTGTTTTTGATCAGGCTTTCCCATTCAGTTCTTTCAGGATAGCGACCGGCCATAATTATTTTTCCGTCTTTAAGGATATAGGGCAATGAATTGAGGCCGTCCATTTTTAATTTCACAAGGGCTTCAGGATACTCCTGAAAAGCAATGCTATCATTGGAAATGTTATGACGCGTAACCTCTAAGTTAAGGGATTTTAACCATTTTACATTGGCAGCGGTTTGAACCAGGCTGTCATCAACATCGGGACCGCAAACACCGGTACTGCAACACATAGCGGGATCAAGAATTGTAATTTTCATAATAAAATATTTTCGTTAATATATTACATTGCAATATTACGATATAACATGGAAATAAAGAAAAATAAATGGGTTAAATTTTACCGAAATGTATCATTTTTTATATTAGGAGATATAAACCTTCAATGTTTTTTCCTTGCCGGATGGGGAAAGTTTCCAATTTTTCCAGACAAGGCATCTCAGGGAGGAACTTTAGTTTTTGCACACGTAAGAGGGGGAAGAGAAAAAGGAAAAGAATGGCATAAGTAAAAAATGAAAAAAACTAAAACAGAATTCATGGAAAGATCTCTATGCCTGTGCCAAGGATTTAATATAGAGAGGGCTTTAATTTTTTTATATACATCCAGTACAGAAATACAGACCCTCTCGATGAGGCTACTACTTTTTTTTAACTTTTGATGTTTAAAAATAACTACCACCCATAGGCAGTGAAAAGTGATAAAATTATTTACTTGAAGCTACCTTTAGGTTTAGTTCCACAATGGCTATAATCAATTGCTTAATTCAGTAAATTAGGATGTTTCCAAAACAAAAATATATTAAATTTAAAAATCAAAAAATTGCGTTTTCGAACTAGCAACTTTTCATGCTCTAAACCGTTAGCTTAAATGTGACCGAATTACATGAATCAACTGATGGGTGACTTTTGTTTTCATCTTTGGTACAATTAAAAACAGAAACACGTACAGGTCAACATTTACCTTAATCAAAGATCACTAACTAAATACTTCTCTTTTTGCAAAATTTAAAATCGTCGATTGTAGCAGCTACGGTCGTCTTCACACTACTTTTTTCACAATACACGCTCGCCCAGGACACGGCGGATACCAAGCCACAAGCAGGCACTACCCAGAAGATAGGTGATGTTATATTGTTTGCATTACCAGCCGCAACACTGGGATCCAGTTTTATTATAGGAGATAAAGAAGGTGCTTGGCAATTTACCAAAGGGTTGCTGCTTACCGCAGGTATTACTTATGGATTGAAACTGAGTGTGAATAAACAACGGCCAGATAAGAGCAATGATAACTCATTTCCATCAGGTCATACATCTATAGCATTTCACAGTGCTGGCTATATACATAGACGCTATGGTTTTAAATACAGTATTCCAGCCTATGCTCTTGCAGGATTTACCGCAGCCAGTAGGATAGATTCTAAAAAGCACGATATACTGGATATCATAGCTGGCGCAGCAATAGGTTTGGTCAGCAACTTACTCTTTACAACCGAGTACCAGCAAGAACATATGGAGTTGACTTACAGCAGTTTTGAAGGCAATCATATGATAGAGTTTAAATATAAATTTTAAATCCTATCAACAAGTCAAATCAGCTATTGCTTTTAATAGCTCTACCATCAATACTTATCGCTATTCTCAAAGTGTCATTTTTTATTTCAGCTAAAATTCCATATATCCTCTTTTTAATCTTGATACACCAAAACGAGCTTGAACAAATTGCTTGTTGAACGTTTGTCGGTTTATACTTTATCCGACTATTCCACTTTCTTATCAGTTGAAAATTTTATCAAAATAGATTTATTCTGCCCAAAAAGTAAACCACATAATCCAAGAAGCATAAAAAATAAAAGGACAAATTATTGAATTAGCGAAAAATAATAAAGAAAATCTTTTTTTTTTAAAATAGAGTAGCAGTCCAAGAATCAGATTAATTCCGAATAACACTAATACAATTTCCAAAATTCCAAAAGCAGTACTCGATTCAGGTTTCGTTGCGTAAAACCAAATTCCTATAAGGATTATTTCAAGAATAAAAATTCCTCTTACGTACTTCATT
>JBDNHN010000098.1:0-8600 GCA_041688725.1 Gillisia sp. | reverse complement strand
ATAATGACAGCAGCGACGCCACTATCTCCTGTTGAATAGTCGCTGGACTATTAACGAAAAAATCCCTAAAATCTGAAGGTATCATATCTATATAGTTTTACACAAATATAAGACATATTCATCTTAGAACACAGCTAAAAATTTGTGAGGGAAAAGAAGACTGTAGACTGAAGTTAGGAGTTTTTGTTTCCTAATTTGGAATTTGTTTTTTAGAATTCTAAATGAATTCCTACCATTTAATTCGGGTCAAAAGGGGAAAATGATCGGAATAATTCACCGGGAAAACTTCAAAAGATTCAATTGCAATAGATTTGTCTATCATGAAAAAATCTATTCTTAAGGGAAAATAACTCAAATTGAATGATTTTCCGAATCCTGTTCCAGCTTCCAAAAACGCATCGTTAAAACGCGTTCCTATTACAAGCTTGTAGATATAAGAAAAAGCCGTGTTGTTAAAATCTCCAATAATCAAGGTTTTATATGGTGATCTTTCCACTTCCTTCATCAACATCTCGGCTTGATTTTGCTGAAGCTTAAACCCGTAACCAATCCTTCCGATCAGTTTTTTTGAAATGCCTTTCTGAAGATCTTTTATTTCCGGCTTGATGTTCAGGGACTGAAAGTGAACGTTAAAAATTCGAAGGGTATCATTATCCTTAACAATATCAACAAAAATCGCGTTGTTATTGCCGTCTTCGGGAAAACCTACCGAATGTTTTTTAATTATGGGGTATTTCGAAAAAATAGCAGAACCAAATTCAGAGTTCTTATCCTTTGAAAACACAAAATTATAAGGAAAATCCCTGAACATTTTGCCATCCCCAATAAAATGCTCCTGAGTAAGAAGAATGTCAGGATTTTTTTCGGTAACGAAATCTGTGATTTCTCCAGGGATATTTTTATCCTTAGTCCATTTATAAGAATTGAACATTCGCACATTATAGCTCATTACTGAAAGGCTTCCTGAATCGGTTTCTTCGGTATTTCCTGAAAATTGAAATAAGGAAAATACGTGATTATAACCAATGAGCAGGATTATTAAAGAAAGCAGGAATTGTCTTTTAAACCTGATGGCCCAAAACAATAGAAAGAGCAAATTTGAAATGATAAGCAAGGGAACTCCTAAACTTAAAACCGACAATAAAGGGAAGGATTTTGGAGGAACGTAAGGCAATAAATAAGAGATCAATAAGGCAAAAGCCAACAGAGAATTGAGGACAAAAATTATTTTATCCAAAAAGCTGAGGTTTTTCATTTAATTATCTTTTCCGGCATTAAACAAAAAATCCTTTTCCTGCTTTGTCAGACTGTCGTAACCACTTTTGCTTATTTTATCCAGAATACCATCTATTTTTTGTTGCTTCTCATTTTTGCTGACCTTGGTGGAAACTGGTTTTTTACGGGTAGTATCCTTTTTTTTATAAACTGTGTGCATGGTGGGTCGGGATTTTTTCCCGGAGACGAACAAGGAGAGGAACCAGGTGATCACCTTCTCAAATCCGCTGCCAATATCGTTTCCTTTTGCCAATTGACCTGCGTAAACATATCCAAATAACGCTCCGCCAAGATGTGCCAAATGGCCTCCCGCATTTCCAAACGGAATCTGGATTACATCTATTACCACTAAAAATGCGGCGATATACCAGAACTTAATAGGACCCAAAATCAACAATCGCATCCTCATATTGGGAATATGTGTTGCAATGCCCACTAAAACGGCCATCACTCCGGCAGAAGCCCCCAGGAGGTAGGATTTTCCCATGGCCTGAAAGGCTGGAAATAAATTATAGCTCAACATATAAACCAAAGCACCTATAATGACTCCCAGAAAATAAAAATTGAGAAGCTTTTTCGCTGAAAAGTAAGAGAGAAAATAAGTCCCGGCATAATATAAGATCAGCATATTCGATAAAATATGCCATATTCCTGAGTGCATAAAGGAATAGGTGACGATCGTCCAGGGTTTAAAAATATATTCTCCAGGTTCACTTGGAAAAACCAGCCATTCTGTAAGAAAATCGGACGGAAGCTTAAATAAAAAGGAAATGGTTTGAAAAAGGAAAAACATAATAAAAACAAGAACGTTCAGCGCTATGAGTTTTTCCAGCACCGACGCCGTTTGGAACTTATCTCTAATTTTATCTGCTGCTCCCATTAATTCCATCTGTTTTGATTAAACTGATTTTTCTTCCAGTACCACATCATTATAAATCCGAAAAGCGCGCCTCCTACATGAGCAAAATGAGCTATTCCTCCCCCAAATATAGAATATCCTGTTATACCGGAAAACAAATCTAATCCAATTAACACAGGGATAAAAACTTTGGCTTTAATAGGTATGGGTACAAATATTAAAAACAGTTCCACATTTGGAAACAACATCCCAAAAGCTACCAGGATTCCGTAAATAGCCCCGGAAGCACCCACTGCGGGAGTATTAAAGGATATGAACATGCTCTCCAAAGTCTCTTTTGATACCGAGTTCAAAATTTCTGTAGAATATTGTCCGGTCTTAAGTAAATTCTGAATTGCATCGGGGTTCATTCCCGCTTGCACCAATGCATTGTATCCCGATTCTACGTGATAATAATTTACAAGTGTATGCAGGATTGCCGCACCTATACCACAGGAGAAATAGAAAAACAAAAACTTGCTTTTCCCTAACATCTCTTCTATCGGACTTCCAAAAGCCCAAAGCGCGTACATATTAAATAAAATATGCATAAACCCGCCGTGCATGAACATATGTGTAACAATTTGCCAAACTCCAAAATTCTCATTTTGGAAAAAATACAATGAAAACAATTTATAGGTATAATCCCCTATAAACATTGTTCCGGCAAAAAATAAAACGTTAATTATAATAAGAACCTTTACGGTATCTGTGATTCTTCCCATTTACATGAATTTTTTTTCCAATTCTTCAACCTGCAAGGTAATAAAAACAGGCTTGTTAAATGGAGTTAATGAAGGCTCTTTACAAGCAAATAATCCATTTACAATATGTTGTTGTTCGGTTGAATTTAGCAAATTTCCTGATTTTACCGCCATACTTTTTGCCAAAGATTTTGCCAGCAAGTCGGTTTGTGAGAAATTGTTCTCAGGCACCTCATTTTCAAAATCTGCCAGCAATCTCTCGAGCAGTATTTCCACTTCACTTTCTGAAACTGTTGTAGGAACCCCAGTAATTTCCACCGAATCTGATTTTATATCAGAAAAAACAAACCCGGTTTGTTCAAGAGAATCCTTAATCCCCTGTAATAATTTTATTTCCTGTTGATTAAACTGAAGTATTAAAGGAAACAATAACTGCTGGCTCACTGCTGCAGATAAGGTGATGCTTTTTAAAAGCTCCTCATAAAGTATACGTGTGTGAGCGCGATGCTGATCTATCACCAACATTCCATTTTTCAAAGTGCTGATGATATATTTTTTATTGAGTTGAAATGTGGAGTTTTGAGTGTCCACAGTTTTGGAGGCCCCAAACAGATTTCCCGACACCTCTTCACTTTCAAATTCAATTTGCTTGAGGTCTATTAAATTTGAATCGCTTTTTAAACCTGTATATAAACCTTCCCAATCTCCCGGATCCTTTTTAAAGGCACTTCTAAATCCGCTGCCACTCCCCGATTCGTTTTTAAATGGATTAAATTCCCGGTCTACTTCAATTTGTGGAGATGCAACCGGCCTATTTTCAAAATCGTAAGGGGTATCCAGACTGGGATCCCTTTCAAAATCCAGCACTGGAGCCACATTAAATTGACCCAAGCTGTGTTTTATGGAACTGCGCAAAATTGCATACAACGCGTGTTCATCATCAAACTGAATTTCAGTTTTTGTAGGATGTATATTGATATCGATACTTTTGGGATCTACTGTCAGGTATAAAAAATAACTCGGAAATGCTTTATCTTTCAACAATCCTTCAAAAGCAGCGGTTACCGCGTGATTTAGGTACGGGCTTTTTATGAACCTATCGTTTACGAAGAAAAATTGTTCGCCCCGGGTGCGCTTGGCAAATTCAGGTTTTCCCACAAATCCCGAAATTGTGACAATTTCGGTCTCTTCATTTACGGGCACCAGTTTTTCACTGGTTTTACCTCCTAAAATATTGGTGATCCGTTGCCTGTAATTGGTATTTGAAAGCTGAAACAATTCGCTTGAATTGTGAGTCAATGAAAATGCTATTTTGGGATGAGCCATCGCAACACGCTGAAATTCATCTATAATATGACGGATCTCAACGGTATCTGATTTTAAAAAATTTCGCCTTGCAGGAATATTGTAAAACAGGTTTTTAACACTGATGGAGGTGCCCTGGGAAGTTGCACAGGCCTCCTGGGAGATAATCTGGCTGCCTTCTATTTTTATGCAGGTGCCAACTTCATCTTCATCCCTTTTTGTTTTAAGCTCTACGTGTGCAATTGCGGCTATGGAAGCTAATGCCTCTCCACGAAAACCTTTGGTATGTAAGTGGAACAGATCTTCTGCAGATGTAATTTTGGAGGTTGCATGCCGTTCAAAACTCAGGCGGGCATCGGTAAGACTCATCCCCAAGCCATCGTCTACCACTTTTACCAAAATTTTCCCTGATTCCTTTACATATACCTGGATATTTTTTGCCCCAGCATCTATCGCGTTTTCAAGAAGTTCCTTAATAACCGATGCGGGACGTTGAACCACTTCCCCTGCAGCAATTTGATTTGCTACATGATCCGGCAATAAATGGATAACATCACTCATTTACGGCCGATTCGAAAAAATGGATAAATCGAAATCTATGATCCATAAAAAGATAAGCACCAATAGAATTATAATGATTATTAAACGCTTATTTATTTTACGATTTCCTTTGGTTCTGCTCGATTTTCGTGCCTCGGCCCACTGAGCTCCATAATCGTTGGCGTTGGTAATATTTTTGTATTTATTGAATTTTGAATCGAATGAATAAATATTACCCTCATCCTTCCCTTTATAATAACGTGGTGTGTAATTATAGCGGGCATTCTTCCGGGGTTTTAATAAATTTATTTTCAAAACTTTTGCTTTTTTGAATATTCAAATTTACTTAAAAAGCCTCAAAAAAGAAAGCTGTTTTAAGCCAAATAAAAGAAACAAGAATAATGCCGAAGGAAAGTTTGTTTTATTTTTAGAACTTGGCGTCCTTTCGTAGTTGCGCCATTTTAATTGCGGAAATGCCGGATTCACTGCCTTTGTTGCCGTGTTTCCCGCCAGAACGGTCTATTGACTGTTGCATATTTTGATCTGTAAGCACGCAAAAAATAACAGGAATATCGTGTTGTACGTTTAAATCCTTAATACCATGAGTAACGCCCTGGCACACATATTCAAAATGTTTGGTTTCCCCTTCTATGACGCTGCCAATGGCGATAATGGCATCCAGCATATCAAAGCTTTGCTGCATTTTTTTACAGGCGTATATAAGTTCAAAACTACCGGGAACATTCCAGCGCACGATTTTCTCTTCAAGAACTCCATTTGCTTTCAATGCTTCAATAGCACCACGGTACAAACCTTCGGTTATTTCTTCATTCCATTCAGCCACAACAAGTCCAAAACGAAATTCCTTCGCATTTGGAACCCTGTTTTTATCGTAATCAGAAAGATCTTTACCGGTAGTGGCCATAGTTTTTTATTTCATTGCCTGGGCACGTCCCAAATAAACTGGAACTTGATTGGCCTCAGGAGAGGTTGAGAATTCGTCTTTTATTCTGTTTAAATATTTAGTAGCCTGTTCACCCTTTCCTAACTGTATGGCAGTAATGGTGGCTTTCAATAGAAACTTTGGCGCTGTGAATTCATTTGACCTCATTGAAGAAGCTTTGTCATAATATTTCAATGCTTCTTCCGGCTGGTTTAATTGTAGAAAAGCATCACCAATTCCACCTACGGCAAGAGCTGCCAATATTTCATCATCGCTGCTAAAATCTTCCAGTTGATCTATAGCTTCCTGGTAACTATTTGTATTTAGATAAGCAAATCCCGCATAGTAATGTGCTAAATTGGCAGCCTTGGTACTACTGTAATTGTCAATAATATCAAGAAAACCATATTTTCCTTCTCCTCCGGTAATAGACATATTATATAAGGAATCGGCTTGTGCCCCGTTACCGGCTAAAGCAGTGTCAAAATATTGCTGTGCCTGGAACATTTCATTGGCAGCCTCAGCTTCCTTAGGCTCTTGTATGAATTTTTGGAAACCTAAGTATCCAAAGACAATAACCACAGCCAAACCAACAATGATGTAGATGTATTTTTGGTTTTCCGCAACCCAGGCTTCGGTTTTTCCTGCAGTCTCGTCCAGGGTGTTAAAAACTTCAGCTGTAGTGGATTCCTGTTCAACCTTTGTTCTTCCTTCTTCTTTACTTGATGGTTTTTTGCCTTTTTTATTGTAAGTCGCCATAAAATGGATTTAATGAATGGCAAAAATAAAATTTTTATTTTTATTTAGGCTTGAAAATATTTCTTATTTTTTAATAATTTCCACAGCATTCGCCTACCTTTACCCTAATTTACTTAACTATTATTAAGCTGAATAACAGCCATTTATGTTTTTAAAATCCCTCTCTTTAGTCAATTACAAAAATTTTGATTCCGTCTTATTTGATTTCGACGCCAAAATAAATTGTTTGGTAGGACATAATGGGGTAGGAAAAACGAATGTTTTAGACAGTATTTACCACCTTTCTTTTGGAAAGAGCTATTTCAACCCAATTACCAGCCAGAACATCAACCACAATGCCGAATTTTTTGTGATTGAAGGTGTCCTGGAAAAAAATGAGCGGGAAGAACAAATCCTGGTAAGCGCCAGGCGGGGTCAGAAAAAGGTGATCAAGCGCAATAACAAAGCCTATGAGAAATTTAGCGAACATATAGGTTTTATTCCCGCGGTAATTATTTCCCCGGGCGATAGGGATTTGATTCTCGAAGGAAGTGACACCCGGCGCAAATTTATAGACGGGGTGATCTCCCAAAGTGACCGGGAGTATTTAAATTCCTTAATTCAGTACAACAAGGTCCTGGCACAAAGAAATGCGCTTTTGAAATTTTTTGCTGCCAATTCCAAATTTGACAGGGATACACTTGAAATTTACAACGCTCAGATGTCTGCTTTGGGGAATATTCTGTTTGAAAAAAGGACGGCTTTTTTAAATGAATTCATACCAATTTTCAATAAACGTTACACAGAGATCTCCAATAATAAAGAACAGGTATCCATTGAATATAAAAGCCGGTTATTTGAAAAATCCATATTAGAGCTGCTGGAAGAAAACCTTCAGAAAGATATGATCTTGCAATATACCGGGGTAGGTGTGCATAAAGACGATCTTAGCTTTGAAATTGAAGGGCATCCAATTAAAAAATTCGGTTCCCAGGGACAGCAAAAATCATTTTTAATCGCACTTAAACTGGCACAATTCGATTTTATTAAGAATATAAGTAAGGGAAATCCCATATTGCTGCTGGACGATATTTTTGACAAATTGGACGAACAGCGGGTAGCGCATATCGTAGCCCTTGTCGCTGAAAACGGATTGGGACAAATTTTTATAAGCGACACCCACGCCGAGAGGACTGAGAAAGTGGTAAAAGAAAGCAACCAATCTTATAAAATATTTAAATTATGAACAAGTATATAGGAGGCTTGATTTTAGCGTTTTTGATAGCAGGCTGCAACAATCAGGATCCCGCGGAGCAATTGGATCACCTTAACGGGTATTGGGAAATTGAACGCGTGGAATTTTCAAAAGATTCTGTTAGAGAATTCAAAATAAATGAAAATGTGGATTTTATTGATATTAAAGACGGAATCGGATTCAGAAAAAAAGTAAGGCCTCAATTTGATGGAACCTACACGGTAACCGATGATTCCGAAAAAGTGGTCGCTAAAATTGAAAAAGGAAAATTAAATTTATATTACACCACCCCTTTCGATTCCTGGAAGGAAACGGTGATCAAGGCTGATGAAGACAAATTGAGCATCAAAAACAGCAGAGGAATAATTTATCATTACCAACGGTTTACCCCACTTTTAAGCGATTATGAAGAAAAGAAATAACGAAAACATGAAGTTAAGTGAGGCATTGCAAAATTTTGTCTCCACCAATAAATTGCAAACCGGACTGGACAAGGTAAATGCAAAGGATGTATGGAACCGGGAAATGGGACCTGCAATAGAAAAATATACCACCGCCATTAAACTGGATGGCAGCACTCTTTATGTACAATTGAGTTCTTCGGTTTTAAGGGAAGAATTGAGTTACGGAAGGGAAAGAATAATAAACAGGCTTAATGAAGCACTGGGAAAAGTATTGATAAAAAAATTGGTATTGAGGTAATCTAAGAGTCCTGCTTTAAGTCCAACTCTCTTCTCAATGCCATATCCACAAGTTTATTCAATGAAATTTTTTCAAAAACAAAAAAAGACCACCTCATATAAGGTGGTCTTTTTAATTATTTATAATCAGGAATTATTAAAACAGTTCCCTTCCGGAAAAATGGAAAGCCGATTCAATTTCAGCATTATCATCACTATCGCTACCATGAACCGCATTTTCAGCGATAGAGGTTGCATATTT
>JBDNHN010000097.1:0-14837 GCA_041688725.1 Gillisia sp. | reverse complement strand
TCATTGGTAATTGAGGCCTGACGGGCTTTGTTGTATGATAATTTGAGCTCATCCCTCAAATCGGTTGCATTATCGGTTGCTTTGTGCATTGCAGTCATTCGCGCACCATGTTCAGATGCAAGTGAATCACTCATAGCTTTGAAAAGTTGCATTTTCAAGGATTTTGGGATCAATTCCCTTACTATTTCTTCTTTGGTTGGTTCAAAAATATAATCCAGATTGCTATTTCCCTCTGTTTCAAATTGTTTGAGAGGCAAAAACTGTTCGGTAATCACATTCTGAGTTGCAGCATTTATGAATTGGTTGTACATGATAATAATTTCATCATGTTTCCCATCGAGGAAACCTTGCATTAAATTTTCAGCAACTTCAGCAACATTTGCATAATCTAACTGATCATAAATGTGATTGTTATTTTCTTTAATAGTCAGATTTTTACGCAAAACATCATTTGCCTTTTTTCCAAGGGTTAAAACCTCTACGTTTTTTTTGCTGTCCATTGAAGCTGCGAGTTGCCTAACACCTTTTACAATATTGGTATTAAATGCGCCTGCCAGTCCTCGATTTGAGGAGATAGCAACTATTAATACATTTTTAACTTCTCTCTGCTCAGCGTATTTACTTCCGCTATCCCCTTCAAGAGTTGCACTCAGGCCTTTAAGTAATTCTGTTAACTTTTCAGAATAAGGGCGCATAGACGTAATGGCATCCTGAGCTTTGCTCAACTTGGAAGCCGACACCATTTTCATGGCGCTGGTGATTTTCATGGTTGATGAAACCGATGTAATCCTGTTGCGTAAATCTTTTAAGTTTGCCATGTATTAGTATTGAGATATTAGAATTGAGTATTGATAAAAAGATTCAATTACTCCTTACTAAAAATCTATTTAGCTTTATATTTTGCTGATAGTTCTTTTGCCGTGGCCACCAAAACATCTGTTATTTCATCTGTCAGTTTTCCAGCTTTAAGACCATCTAAAACATCCCTGTGTTTTACTTTAAGGTATTCCAAGTAGTCTTTTTGAAATTCCTTTACTTTTACTACCGGAACATCTCTTAACAGGTTTTTTGCTCCTGCAAAAATAATGGCAACTTGTTCTTCAACTGGAAAAGGATCATTTTCCGCTTGTTTCAAAATTTCCACGTTTCGTTTTCCTCTTTCAATAATATTCAAGGTTGCTGCATCCAAATCGGAACCAAACTTGGCGAAAGCCTCTAATTCACGATATTGGGCCTGGTCGAGTTTAAGTGTACCGGCAACTTTTTTCATTGATTTGATCTGTGCATTCCCACCTACCCGAGATACAGAAATACCCACGTTAATTGCAGGACGTACTCCAGAGTTAAATAAATCGGAGGTTAGGAAAATCTGACCGTCTGTGATTGAAATTACGTTTGTAGGAATATAAGCGGCAACATCTCCCGCCTGGGTTTCAACAATTGGCAATGCGGTTAACGAACCGCCACCTTTCACTAAATGTCTTATAGAATCCGGCAAATCGTTCATTTCACTGGCGATCTTGTCGTTATTGATAATCTTGGCTGAACGTTCCAACAATCTGGAGTGAAGGTAAAACACATCCCCAGGATATGCTTCACGTCCCGGTGGACGACGCAATAACAAGGAAACTTCACGATATGCTACCGCTTGCTTGGACAAATCGTCATAAACGATAAGTGCAGGACGACCGGTATCCCTGAAATATTCTCCAATAGATGCACCTGCAAATGGAGCATAAACCTGCATAGGAGCAGGATCTGAAGCATTTGCCGCAACAATGGTAGTGTAAGCTAAAGCTCCTTTATCTTCCAATACTTGTGCGATTCCCGCAACAGTAGAGGCTTTTTGACCAATAGCAACATATATACAATATACCGGTTTTCCGGCATCATAAAATTCTTTTTGATTCAGGATGGCATCAATACAAACGGCGGTTTTACCGGTCTGACGGTCACCAATTACCAATTCCCTTTGTCCTCTTCCCACTGGAACCATAGCATCTATAGCTTTAATTCCGGTTTGCAAGGGTTCGGTTACTGGTTGGCGATAAATTACCCCGGGTGCTTTACGGTCCAGTGGCATCTCAAAGGTCTCCCCTTGAATTGGCCCTTTACCATCAATAGGAGTTCCTAAGGTATTTATTACCCTTCCGGAAATTCCTTCACCCACTTTTATAGAAGCGATACGTTGTGTTCTTTTAACAACAGATCCTTCCTTAATTTCTTTGGTTGGTCCTAATAGAACTACCCCAACATTGTCTTCTTCAAGGTTTAGAACGATTGCTTCTAAACCACTTTCGAATTCAACCAGTTCCCCGTATTGGGCGTTTCCTAATCCATAAATACGCGCAATACCATCTCCTACGGTAAGCACTGTACCCACTTCATCTAATGAAGCTTTCGCTTCAAAACCTGAAAGTTGTTCTTTTAAAATTGCTGAAACTTCAGCAGGATTTACTTCGGCCATAATTATTTAGAATAAAATTGGCACGCATTCGGCGCGCCTGTTTTAATTAAATTTTTGAAATGAATGTGTTGTTTTTAAATTTTCTCCCCAAATTACTGAGGTTCGTAGCAACACTTGCATTATATTGAAGGTCACCTATCCTC
This sequence comes from Gillisia sp., assembly GCA_041688725.1. Lineage (GTDB taxonomy): Bacteria > Bacteroidota > Bacteroidia > Flavobacteriales > Flavobacteriaceae > Gillisia. The sequence continues at coordinate 12,227 of JBDNHN010000097.1, read as the reverse complement.
AAGATAAAACCTCCAAGTATTTTTGGATCTATATTATTTATGATGTTTGCGCCATTCCCGGTAAGGTCCTTGATTTTCTTGAGGATCTTTGTTTCCAGTTGGGCGTTGAGAGGAATTGCCGTGGTTACCGTAGCAACCTGAATATGATTCAACTCATTATACAAAAATGTATATTTTTGAGCTACCCATTTTAAAAGAGCGATCCTGTTATTTTCCAAAAGCACATCAAAAGCTCCTAAAGTAACAGCATGGGCATCTTTGAATATTTCAAGCAAGATGTTTTTCTTATGCTCCGACTTTATTACCGGGCTGGAAAGAACATCCTGAAGTTCATCACTTCCAATGATAGTTTTAGAAATGGTTTCCATATCGTTGTTCAACACATCTGAGATGTTTTGATCCTTTGCCAAGTCTAATATTGCTTTCGCATAGCGTTGTGCCGCCCTGGTTCCTTTCATAGTGTTATTTTAAAGTAACATCTTCCAACATCTCTTCAACCAACCTGAATTGTTGTTCTGAACTGGATAATTCCTTGCGGATCACCTTTTCAGCAATCTCAATAGACAATTCGGCAACCTGGTTCTTGATATCGGCTAAAGCTGCGTTCTTTTCGTTTTGTATGGTAACCTGAGCCTGGGCAACAATTTTATCGGCTTTTCCCTGGGCTTCTGAAGAGGCTTCTGTAACAATTCTCTCTTTCAACTCCCGGGCCTCCTTGAGCATGGAGTCTCTTTGTAAACGCGCTTCCTGCAATAATTTTTCATTATCGGCATTCAGATTTTGCATTTCCATTCTCGCTTTTTCGGCAGAGTCCAATGCATTTTTTATACCTTCTTCACGACTGTTCAAAGAGTCTAAAATGGGTTTCCAGGCGAATTTTTTCAGTAAAAAAATTAAGACAATAAGAATTGCCATCTGCCAGAAAAATAACCCAAAAGAAAAATCATTTATTAACTTATCCATAAACTGATGTTATTAACCTTAGGTACAATGGGTACAAATTTGAATTTTAAAAAAAACCTTGTAACCAACCGTTACAAGGTTTTAGTTTGTTTAATTACACTGCGAATAATGCAGCAAAAGCAATTCCTTCCAACAAAGCGGCAATAATAATCATCGCTGTTTGAATTTTTCCGGTTGCTTCAGGTTGACGCGCGATCGCATCCATTGCTGAACCACCGATCTTACCAAGACCAATACCTGCTCCAATCACAATTAAACCTGCTCCTACCATTACTGGGATTTCCATAACTATCTATTTAAAATTAAACTTAAAAAACTCTTCTAAAACAACTAAATTACCGGTACATCCTCACTTTGATCTTTTGGGTGATCTTCATGCTCTACAACCGCCATTCCAATATACAATGCACTTAGCAAAGTAAAAATATAGGCTTGCAGAAAAGCAACCAATAATTCAATTACCGATATAAATAATGTGAAACCAAAAAATGCGGGGCTGGCGATCCAGTTTTGAAATATAAAAATCAATCCCAACAAGCTCATTACAACTACGTGTCCCGCCATCATATTCGCAAATAAACGAATCATTAAGGCAAAGGGTTTTGTGAACATTCCCAGCACCTCAATTGGCATCAAAATAATCTTCATTGGAACCGGTACTCCCGGCATCCAGAAAATATGCTTCCAATAATCCTTATTCCCGCTAAATTGTACGATTATAAAGGTGATCAATGCCAGTCCAAATGTGACGGCTATATTTCCTGTAACATTAATTCCAAACGGTGTTAAACCAACCAGGTTTAAAATAAGGATAAAGAAAAACACCGTAAGCAAAAAGCTCATGTATTTTTTATATTTAGGTCCAATATTGGGTTTTGCAATATCGTCACGCACATATACTACCAAAGGTTCCAATATCCGGCTAAAACCCTTCGGAATGCTCCTTTTTTGATAATTTTTGGCTAAGGCCCAAAACATAAGGAACATCAATAAAGCAACAGCAATCATTCCTGTCACGTTCTTGGTAATAGAGAAGTCCAAAGGTCTTTCATTTGTGGGGAAATGATTTTCTCCATATTCAATGAGGCCTTCAGGTCCTGTTTTGTATATTTTGCTGTGGTAAAGTTTGTAGTAATTCCCGTTGAGTTCAACGAGTTCCTCGCCGTGATGAAATTTTGAAGCTGAAAAGACTTTCAGGCCTCCGTCCCAAATAATCACTGGAAGTGGGACCCCGTAATGTTCACCTTTTTCTCCATCAGAAAAGAAGGTAAAGTAATGAGAGTCTTTAAGGTGATGATCTAAATATTCCTTCACCCCGGTTTTAGTATCTATTTTCCCTGTAGTTTCTTCCTGTGCTTCCTTAGCATTCAGATTTAACGAAACCAAGACAAAAAGGCCGGCCAATAAAATTTTAAAAATGTTTTCCTTTCGCATTCTCGGATATAGTTTCGATCTATAAAATTCGGTGCAAATGTAAACAATTAAATAAAAATATATTCCATAAAAACATTAATAAGTTGACATGGTCGAAAATCCTTGTAATTAATTGTTATTCTTGAAGTTGGCACGATTTAGAACCCTCACCAAATAAAAAATTTCAACCCCAACGCAAACAAAGTAAGGGACAAAAAAGTGTAAAAACACAGATTTATTTATTTCCAAATTTAAGATTTTTATGCCAAAAAAGAACAGTCCTAATTTTAAAATTCCTGCTGCTAGAAAGATATAGCCAAATTGATGAATGAGTTTTTTCTTAAAAAAAACAAAACTCATAAGAAGTATATATGTAAAAAGAAAATTGAATTTATAACTGAAGTTTATTAATTCCCTTGATTCTGTATAATAGGATGAAAAGCCTTTTGTGTGTATCAGGTAAGTAATGAGAAGGATCAATATAAAAATGAAAGAGAGCCTGGCTGCTTTATAAACCATTAAAATTTGAAATTATTTATTGATGTTCTTTAATTGCTTAAGTACAATATAGAGCGAAGCAAATACCCCAAACAACACCAGGCCTATGGTAAACCAATTTTTATTTGAGGGAAAACGTTCGTCCAGTTTTTTACCTATCCAGGCGCAAACAAAAATGGTTGCCCCCATCTGGAAACCAATTCCCGATAATACCGCCCAGTTTCTAAGCCGACTTTTCTTCTCCTTTTCCATTTTCACTTTCCTTTTTTAAGGATTTTACAGCTCCTTTCATCTCACAGGAAGCATTAAAAGCAGCTCCGGGCTCTATTGCCAGTTTACCTGCAACTACCTCCCCTTCAATAACGGCTGTAGCCCTAAGGGTTAAGGTTTCCTCAACGTTTAATTTTCCGGAAAATTTTCCTTCAAAATCGGCATCTTTACAATGTAAAGTGCCATTTATAAAGCCGCCTTTACTTATCACAACTTTACCTGCAGTTTTTAATGTTCCTTTCAGGGTTCCTTCTATTCTAAACCCGCCTTTGGCCTGAATATCGCCGGTAATAATGGTGCCGGCAGAAATCCTATTTTGCTCTTTGCTGAATTCTGATGTAGGTTTTGATTTATCTTTATTTGAAAACATAAATTTGGGGTTATGTTATTATTTATTTTTAAATTCTATATAATTGCCTAAATTTTTATGAAGCTGAACCACCCTATAGTTTCCCGAGGATATAATAATGGGTTCTTGCTTCACCTTATATTTTGTATTGATCTTCAATAGTTCCGCAAATCCCTCTGCCCTGTTTAAATCTTCCATTCCGTGAACCATAACAAATAAATTTGCGCTGTTGTAAACATCTATGGAAATTGAAAGATCTTTATAACCCAGATCTAATATCGCCTGATCCAGTTTCTCCTTCAATAATCCTGCCTGTTCCTTTTCCTTATTCTTAAAACTGTAAAGAATTTTGATGTTTGACTGATTTAATTCAGGTTCAAACTGGTCGTTTTCCAATTTCGGAAGTGAAGTGTTGTATAATTCCTGTGCTTTTTTTCCGGCATCAGATTGCGGATAATTCAAGGCTACATAATTAAGAGCATCCTTATATGCAAGTATCCCGTATAAACGTCCTATCGCCAAAGCCTTTAACAACTCGATTCTCGGCAATAGATCATCTCCTTTAAATTGCTCCCCGTAAGCCGTACTTAAGTCAATTACCTGCTGGTATTCTTTTTGTTCATATAATTTATATAACTCTTCATATTTATTTTGGGCCTGATCTTCCAGTTCTATTGCCAATCCCGGGTTTCTAATGGCAGCTGCAAATCTGGATTCCGGATAATTTGTCAGGACAGTTTGTTTGTATTTTTCTGCTTCGGAATAGGCTCCTTCAGCCTGGCTAATTTGATATAAATAATAACTGGCCGGAGCTACAAACCTCTCTTCAGAAGTAAATTCCAATAATGATTTCAGTTTTTCTGAAGCCAATTTATCTTCCCCAAATTTCTCTTTATAAATTAAACCTAACCTGTAATAAGCATCATTGCGCTGATTGGCCAAACTATCAATTACTGTAGGCTCTCCGGGAATTTGAACCAAATAGGTTTGAGGATCAAATTTTGGATTATTGTCTATAAGAAGACCGGAAATCTCATCCAGTCCATTTGCACCTGTAGCTGCGATACCCCCGGAATTCAATCGCCAATTATCCTTAAGTTCCCGTGGACCCCAGGTTCTCAGAAAATCCTGCATCCCGCTGGCAATCCTTACCGGATTGTAAAAATAGAATACGTTTCCGGAAACAGGGTCTCCAATGGCCGGCGGAAGTCCGGGACCGCGGGGTAAAAACTCTTTTTGTTCTGCCTCTGCAACTTTTCCCTGTTTGGCCTGGGCTATGGCCTCCTCTTTTAAACCTTCGGTGAAATTAGTGAAATAACTCAAGCGTTCCTCCGTGTTCATTTCAACCAATCTCAGGATACTGTCATTTCTTTCAGCTATTTCTTCATATAAGATCACATCTTTAAGATTTTCCTTTTTTCGACTTATAAAGAAGTGATCCCGGGTATTGACAGGAATTTTTGTGAGGGTACTGTCGTAATATGCACTTGCCAACCTGTATTGAGCCTTGTTGAAATTCATGTTCCCCAGAGTTTCATAATTAACCGACTGGAGAAAGTTGTCCTTAGATGGAGATTTAAGCGATTTGTTGTAATATACCGTAGCGAGATCCGTAGAATCTAGATGTTTATAATATTCGGCGATCTGAAAATAAATTTTATCCAGAAAAGGCTTGTTTTCGCGATTTTCCTCCAAATCCTGAAGCAGTTGCAATAATTTTGAAGGATCCTGTTCAGAAAAATTAAAATTTCTTGCCTTTCCCAAATGAGCATTGATTAAATACTCCCGGGGCGTTTTTCGATTCAATTCTATAACCTTGTCAAAAGCCAGGTTAGCGCTGTCCCGCATTTGCAATTGATTGTACAACTGGCCTTCAATATAATGATAGCGGCCTTTTTCATTGTCCTTTTCGGTGTATCTCGCAGCAGTTTTTATTGGTGCCACAGCACTATCCGGTACATCGGTATTTATAAAAGCTTGAGCCAGCATGGCATTTGCATCGGCACGATCCTGATCGTTCAGGGTTTCCGCTTCAAGTATTCTTTTCAGGTTTTTAATGGCCAGTTTATTATTCTCTATCCTGATGTTTGTTTTTTCTCTCCAGATCTGCGCATGGTTAATGGTATTACTGGCTGGATATTTATGAAGAATATAATTAAAAGCTTCTAGGGCCGGAATAAACCGCTGGTCAAAATACCTGGCCTTTCCAAGAAGTAAATAAGCTTCGTCTATTTGCGGATTTTTCTCTCTCCCATTAATCAACATTGAATGACGCTGAATGGCTTTGGTGGCCTTTTCTTCAGCAATTTTAAAAGATTCATTCCTGGCTGTTCCCGGAAGCATAATTTCTTCCGAAACCTGCATTCTCTCCACAGGCAGGATCTCCCAAAAATTCTCGCTGTAAGTTTCAGATATTTGCTCCTTGCCCATTGTAAGAGCAAGATCTCCATTGTAAAGAGTGTTAAATTCTGTGGTAACGGCATGCCAATTCCTGTTGATGAATTTGTCTTTTTTTCTGGAACATCCGGAAACAAAAATCATCAAAACAAGACATATAATGCCGAAGGAAACTTTATTCAAAATCAATACGTTTTTGATACAATAAATAACTTTTTCTGTTGGGTTTTAGTATGCTAAAATACATTTCTTTTTGCAATTGTGGAATATATGATCCGTATTCACTATGGAAACCACTAATCCTCTAAAAAATGTTCTCCGGAAAAATAGGTTTCCAGTTCCTGTAAGGTTTCTTCTGAGGTAATAATATCCTTTACCAAAACCCCTTTATCCATTACGACTATTCGCTCACAAACCCCGGTGATGTGAATTAAGTCATGACTGGAAATCAAAAAGGTGGTGTCCCCATTTTCCGTTAATTCTGTGATGATCTTTTTAAATCTAATTTGTGTTGTGGGATCCAGGTTGGCAAAGGGTTCATCCAGTATAACCAGCTTTGGATTTCCTATAAGGGCCGCTACTATTCCTACTTTTTTTTGATTTCCTTTGGAGAGGTCGCGTAAATATTTTCGTTTTCCCAAAATTTCGTCGTGGAAAAAATCCTCGAAATTTTCTAAAAATGCATTGACATCAGCTTTATTTTGATCTCTTAAGTCCCCAATAAAATAAAAATATTCCTCCGGCCTCAGGTAGCCAATTAAAAAACTTTCGTCTATAAACGAGGAGGTAAATGGTTTCCAGGCTTCGCTTTGGCCTACGGTAATTTCATTGTTAAAAATGCAGCCTGTTGTCGGCTGGATCAAATCCAGCAAAAGGCTGAAAAACGTTGTTTTTCCTGCTCCATTATTGCCCACAAGCCCAAATATCTGACCTGTCGGAATATCTAGATGATCTATGTTTAGTACCGTTGTGCCGCTATATACTTTTGTGAGGTTTGTTGCAGTGATCATTTATTGATTTTTATCCTTATAAATTTTTATTACCAATCGTCTGTATTTGGCTTATTCCCAGTGAAGGGTTTCCAAAATTTTTAATTGTCTTTTTGCCTAAATCCTTCGATCATTGCATATTTTTTTCGTTTGTAAACCTGTGCTATAAAATCTATTGCCTGTTTTCGCAAAAGCAATCCTACTAAGCCCAAAGCAAGCAAAAAAAGCATTCCGCCTTCAAAGGAACTAAGCCTATAAAAAATCCAAAATAAGAAAACCGGAATTGCCATAAGTGGAATTCCCACCAACCACTGGGCTGCCCCTGTTCCCTGATAGTTCATGAACGGACTTTTATCAAGATCTATGCGTTTTTTATTAAAAGATCCCACATATAAAAGTAAGGGGATATTGATCCCAATATTGTAAACCGCGCAAACGAGATTCAAAGCAAAAATTCTCCAGCCAAAATATACATAAGGAGTCGTTAAAATGGCCAAAACCACCACGCTAAAGGTAATCAGACTTGCCTTTGCATTTAAATATTTATCCATTGGAATATTTTGCGACATAATTAATGGGTAATAGCTGGCATCCCAGGCCGGAACAAACTGCCCGAAATTCATCATAAAAATTCCCATCATAAAAATTCCCACAAACACAAAAAAGCCCGGCATATCCTGGTAAGTATCCCGGGTATAAAATATCAACCCGTAGCCAAGTAAAAGCAATGACATATAAATGGCAGTTTTGGGTCTTTTATTTCGCCAAATCAACTTTAAATCCAATTGTAAATACGGGGCAAGTTCGCCAAAACGCCTGGTCCATAAAAATTCTTTTGTGTCTGCGATTTTTCCGTTTTTATTTAAAGTGGCGTCCAAATAAAATTTGTTTTCCAGGTCTTTCCGGTTCCATTTATATAGGAACAAAAACAATAATATCGGGATTATTGCTAAAAATGGGTAAGCAATAATTTCGTTTAAGCCTTTTCCAAACCAAAAGCTGATTTCAAATATTTTAAAATATTCTAACAAAGCCAAAATTGCAATTATCAACACAACTGGAATCAAAGCTTTTAAATTATCGGTAAATCTTTTTTTAATGATGAAATTGGCAAAGTTTACAGACAGGGTTAAACCAATCATTGCTATCATCCAGGCCAAAATGGAACTTACGGGAAATTCGTTTTTATAAATATTAAAAATTCCGAAAGGAACTATTATGAGCAGGGGAAGAAAGTTGAAAAATGAATACAGGGATTTTAAGAGCACAAAATTAACCACTTTCCTTTTCAGGATAGGGAGAATTAAAAGAGGTTTTATATCCAGAACAGGCAAGGTTTGGAGAAAAAATCTATAGGAAAGTTCCATAAACAGCCATAACAGCAAATATCGGTTGACAATATAAAGGGGCTCTTCACCCGGAAAATATTCCTGAATAAGTGGGTAAAGTCCTATCCCGATCAATAAAAAGGTCAGGGTAAAATAAAGACCCAGAAATACCATTAAAATTTTTAAACCAATGCTCTTTCCTGCACTGGCCGATCTGATAAAAGCTTTCCATTCCAGCGAAATTAAACGCTTAAACATTTTTGTGGATTTTATAAAAGTGTTGAAATTTACTGAATTGTTTCAATTTAAAAACTACAGTCTTTGTATTTTTGCAATCAAATATCATGACATGAATGCATTTTATGCTTTAAAGATAAAAGAAATTATACGTGAAACCCCACAAGCTGTGAGTTTATCTTTTGAAATTCCCCTGGAATTGCAGGATAAATTCTCCTATAAAGCCGGGCAATATACTACCTTAAGAATCCCGTTTGAGGGAAAAGAGATCAGGCGGGCATATTCTTTATGTTCCGCACCCAGTAGCGGCGAATTTAAGGTAACGGTTAAAGAAGTTCCCAATGGAAGCTTTTCGGCCTTGGCAAACAACAAATTAAAAGCAGGTGATGTGTTGGAAGTACACCCTCCGGAAGGCAAATTTATTTTTGAACCCAGAGCAATTCCACAAAACTATGCCGCTTTTGCGGTAGGAAGCGGTATCACTCCGGTAATGTCCATCATAAAATCCGTATTATCCCAGGAACCGGAAAGCAAATTTGTACTTGTTTATGGAAACAGATCACTTGATGATACCATATTTTATAAAGAGTTATTGGAACTTCAGGTAAAATATCCTGACAGGCTTTTTATCGAATTTATTTATAGCCGTACCCGCGAAGAGAATTCCCAATTTGGAAGGATTGAAAAGAGCACCGTAAATTATGTGCTTGAAAATAAATTCAATGACACCGAATTTAAATCCTTTTATTTATGCGGCCCGGAAGAAATGATTCAGAATGTGACCGGCATACTCATAGAAAAAGGGATTCTGGAAGAAAATATTTTATTTGAATTGTTTACTGTGAAAGATAACGGGGCAATTGACATAGATGTTGAAGGTGATACAAAACTGACCATCGTGGTAGATGATGAAGAGACGACTTATTCAATGGACAAAAAGAAAACCGTGCTGGAAGTAGCTTTAGACCACGATTTAGACGTTCCTTATTCCTGCCAGGGTGGAATATGCAGCAGTTGCATTGCCAGAATAAAAGAAGGCAAGGCTGAAATGCGTAAAAATCAAATTTTAACCGATAGCGAAATTGCCGAAGGTTTAATTTTAACCTGTCAGGCACAACCTACAACACCTACTTTAACTGTTGATTATGACGATGTTTAAGTCTCCAATATTTTTTCCACCACTTTTTCGGGGGGAATACTTCTCATAACATCTTCATAGCCTTCCGGGATTAAATTTCCATAAACGGAAGTTGGGATTTTTGGGAATTTTTGAAGATCGGGTAATATGCAATTTTCCATGGGCTGATTAAAAGCCTTAAAACCTGCATACGGATGAGTTACTCCCCAAAGTGTGATACCCGGAACCCCGTACATTGCAGCCAAATGTGCATTTCCGCTGTCCATAGACAACATAACATCTAAGTTGGAAATAAGCGCAAGTTCCTCCCCAAACTTTAGCTTTCCCGCAATGGAAATAACATTCTTGTATTTGGAAGCCAATTCTTCCAGTTTTTCGGTTTCAGATTTTCCTCCGCCAAAAAGAAAAATTTTCAGTTTCCCGCTTTGGTTCAATTTATTGAGGACTTCCTCCATCAAATCCAGCGGATAAACCTTGGAATCGTGCTGAGCAAAAGGAGCTACTCCTACCCATTTCAGGGAATTTGTTCCGGAAATTTCACTGATTTTCTGAGAAAGAATTTGTTTGGGAGGATATTGGTGATTTTTTAAATCTATTGGGTAACCCAGCTCTGCAAAAACATCGGCATAACGTTGGTGGGTTGATTTGAGTGGTTCAAAAATCTTGTCTTTTTCGGAAGTGAGTAATTTTTTTTCGGCTCTTCCTTTATCAATTTGTTTAACGGGGATCTCATAAAAATAAAAAACAAACTTCAACACATTGCTGCGCAATACGTTGTGAAGGTCGGCAACCGCATCTATTCCCAGATTCCGCAAGTCTTTTGCGAGCCTGTACAATCCAAAAATCCCATTGTGCAAGCCTTTGATATCAGCTTCAAAAACATCTACATTTTGAATACCCTTTAAAACAGGAGCAAAAAAAGCACGGGTAAGTACCGTTATTTTAAGGTTTGGATATGTCGCAGTAACCACCCGTAAAATCGGCGCCATCATAGCTACATCTCCCAATGCCGATAGCCGGATAACCAGAATATGAGCTGCCTTTTCAGCCTTTGGAACCTCCTCCGGAGAGGCAGAGAAATTTTCAGTTTTAGAGGATTGGGCCGCCATTAATCTTATTTATTTCTCAAAACCGGATTCAATTCTTCATCGTTGTACATCTTCATTTGTTTGTACACCTTCATGAATTTATCGCCGTTTTCAATATCTTTCAGCAATTGATCGATCGCCCCTGAAAGATCGATGCGTTGTTCAAGTAAAACATCCAGTTTTGATTGACATTTAATCCGGTGTTCCTGCGAGGCATCACTCCTGTTTGCCTCTTCATCCATATGGTAAATTTTAAGCGCCAATATGGAAAGTCTGTCCAGTGCCCAGGCCGGACTTTCGGAATTAATGGTTGCATTTATTTTTGGCTTTACATCTTTAAATTTCTCAAGAAAATAACTGTCAATAAACTCTACCATATCGGTTCTATCCTGGTTTGAACCATCAATTTGCCTTTTGAGCTTTAAAGCCGAAACCGGATCTATATTTGGATCCCTTATAATATCTTCATAATGCCATTGAACCGTGTCTATCCAGCATTTACGGTATAACAAATGCTCAATAAGATCTGAAGTTTTATCGTACGGATTTTCAAAAGGCTGATCCACCGTATTAATTTCGTGGTAATTTTTAATTACGTCCTGAAAAATTTTGTTTGCTTTATCTGAAAACATGCTTATTGGTTTTTTTCTAATATGTGTAAAAATTCTGTTGTTGCAGATGCTGTATGATTGCGGTTTTCGGTTTTATCGGCTTTAAAGCGCTGATAGTCTATTGTTGCCAGATCATATTTCCCAAACTGCTGCATAATTTGTTTTATCTCAACCGCAGGCATCAATCCTTCGTTGTTATAGCTCAAAAAAACGTATTTAAAATTCGCGCTTTTCAGCAACATTTCAAAGGAAGTTTTAACCTCTCCGGTCTTGCAGTAAGACGAGCGATAATAATCTCTCAACCCCGTTTTTCCGTTAGGCACAAAGGTATCATATTTTGCAATGGTATTCAGCAAATGGTAATTGGCACCGTATTGCCGTGCGTTGTAAGGTGGATCCAAATACAGAATGTCGCCTTGAATTTCCTTAATTAGTTGGTTGGCATCCTGTTGAAATACCTGATGCGAATTTTCTGTAATTTCAAAAACAGCAGCCGTAATACGTATTTTTTTTGCTGCGGAAGCTTTTATCTTCTTCAAATATGCGCCGTAAACCGATGCCGTATTCGCCACTTTATCTGCACTTTCTATCAGGGATGCCAGCAGAAAGTAATACAGATCATTATCAATTTCTGCTGAATTTTTCCAAGTTTCGATCTGAATTCTCACAGCATCGATTTTTTGTCCGTTTTCAGTTGAAAAATAGAGCCGGCCTGCTTTTCCTCCTTCCGAATAATTTTCAAATACAAAACCTTTCTGTCCGTTTAAATCATTTAGCCGATTTAAATAAACCTCAAATTCACGCGGTTGATGGTTTCCAATATAGTTTTGGAGCAAAACATAACTGTAAAATTCCACATCATTGGCGATCACTGTTTTTACCGAAGTTTTAAAACTCCTGCCCACGATGCCCGTGCCGGCAAAGAGATCACAGAATACTTTATCGC
>JBDNHN010000096.1:0-2360 GCA_041688725.1 Gillisia sp. | reverse complement strand
ATCCAGAAGAAATAAGCGTTTTTGTTCGGCCATGAGTAAGAATATTTTTGAATCTCAAAATTACAAAGTTATTATGGAAATAGGGTCAAGCTTTTTTAAAACTGAAAACATTTAATTGAATTGTGAATTTCAATTAAAAATTAAAGGAGCTTTCCGTGTTTTTCCCAATTTTGACTGGTTTAATGGCTGAAGCGTTTTAGGAAAGGAAATCCTTCGTTTTTAGAATTTATAAAAAGATATTTTATCCAAAAAAAAACGATCTATTATTTAAAATTGAGGTTGGCATAATTTCTGAATGTTTAAAAAAATATATTTTAATGGAATATATTTGCATTCACAGTCGTTAAATTAAGCCTAAAGATGAAATTTGGGCTTTTGAATAAAAGTATATTCGCCAAAAAATCAGGTATAATAATGCGCTGGACACTGTTTATTGTTTTTTACATAATTGTTGATATTTATGCCTTTCAGGCTGTAAAAACGCTTACTAATAATAACTGGATCTATTTTGGTTACCTTATTTTGTCTTTGGTGATCCTTGGGAATTTTATATTTCAATGGTCTCAACCCAGTCCGGAAGGGCAATTCGCCGGGGGAAGAGGAACTTCTATGGGTTTAGTGCTCTCTTTTATGATAGGTAAACTTATATTGACCTTATTTATGTTTGGGGAAGATATCTCACGTATCCTAATTGGGGGATATCAAAGTCTGGTTCCTCCTTCAAGATCTTCTTTTAGTCTTTCTTCAAGAAGATTGTTTTTGAGTCAGATAGCTCTTGGAATTGCAACAATCCCTTTTGCCTCTTTGCTTTACGGCATGTATCAAGGGAAATACAATTATAAGGTATTAAAATACAGCCTTTATTTTGAAGATCTGCCGGATGCTTTTGACAGGTACCGGATAACTCAAATAAGCGATATTCACAGTGGCAGTTTTGATAACAAGAAAAAAATTGAATATGCCGTGGGCCTTATTAATGAACAGGAAAGTGATACCATTTTGTTTACCGGAGATTTAGTCAATAACCTTGCTGAAGAAATGGATCCCTGGATATCCGTATTTTCTAAAATTGAAGCTAAAGACGGGGTTTTTTCAATTTTGGGGAATCACGATTATGGCGATTATGTCGCATGGGAAAGTGATAAAGCCAGATTTGACAATGTTCAGGCAGTGAAAAATGTCCATTCAAAAATGGGCTGGGATCTGCTGTTGAATGAACACCGGTTTATCCAAAAAAGCGGACAGCGAATTGCACTTGTGGGAGTGGAAAATTGGGGTTCCGGAAGTTTTAAGAAATTAGGAGATCTGGATCTCGCGGGGAAAGGCCTTTCCCCCGAAGAATTTAAAATATTATTGAGCCATGATCCTTCTTACTGGCAGGAAAAAATAAAGTCTGATCCAAATAATTATCAGCTCACCTTAAGTGGTCATACTCACGGCATGCAGTTTGGAATCGAGATCCCAGGCTGGTTCAAGTGGAGTCCGATACAATACCGTTATGAGAATTGGGCGGGAATTTATGAGGAGTTTGGAAGATATATCAATGTAAACCGCGGATTTGGGTATTTGGCTTATCCGGGGCGTGTGGGGATTTGGCCGGAAATAAGTGTAATTGAATTGAGAAAGGGCACAAAACCCGCTTAATTCAAAGAAATCACTATATTTTATTTTTTTTATAAAATGCTATTAAAAATCAAGGTGCAGAATCAACCCTTAGCTATTTATTGGCACGTTTGGCATTTAAAGGATTGAATGATACGGGAAGTAGCATTGGTTAATTGCTTTTAAGTTCTTTCAATAAGGCTGCCAATTCAACAGTTGCATAGGCAGACGAATAATCCGAAACAGCATAGGGTAAAATTAAATGCTCATTATGAATGATGCCACCACAGGAATAAACTACATTTGGAACATAGCCTTCACGCTCCTCCTCACTTGGGGACATTAACGGTTTTTTCAATCTACCTATCACTTTGGTGGGATCTTCCAAATCAAGCAATGAGGCTCCTATGCAATAACGTCGCATAGGACCAACACCGTGGGTCAAAATCAACCAGCCTTCTGTAGTATAAATTGGTGAACCGCAATTTCCTATTTGGGTTAAATCCCAAGCAAATTTTGGTTCTTGTATTTTTATGGCATCGTTCCATAAGGTTGTCCTATCAGAAAAAATAATGTAGTTATTATATCCATCTATCCTTGCTAACATGGCATATTTACCGTTGATTTTCTGTGGAAATAATGCAAAGTTTTTGTTTTGTGCTGCATTTCCATGTATAGGCATGATCCGAAAATCAATAAAATCACGGGTACTTAACAATTTTGGAATAATGGTATGCCCATTATAAGCCGTGTAGGTT
>JBDNHN010000570.1:0-4752 GCA_041688725.1 Gillisia sp. | reverse complement strand
TGGGTCATCGATAAGGATGTTCTATGAATACCCTATTTACCCTATGGAAATTATATTAAAAAGCTACCTGTCTCGTTATTTGGAGCTATTCTGCGGCTTTTTTTATTTACATTCGTAGTATGAAGCTCCCCAAATTCAGCTCAGCTATTTTTAGTGTTTTTTTTCTTGTTCTTACCGGTTGTGGAAATGATAAAGTATCCGGTCCAAATCCTGATGTTGTAATCCGTCCGGGAACCGTGGAATTCTATTTTAAACAAGCGAAATCTGTACCGGAGGCTAGAGAAAAGTTAGGTTTTTTGAATAAGGCGCTCGCAGCTGTTTCCAATGAAAAGGATACTGTATTACCCCATCTATTGGACTTCAAGATCTATTATCATGACCAGATAAAAGAATTTGACAGTGCTCTTTATTTTACTGACAAGCTTATTGAAGTCGCACAATTTCAGAAGGATACCCATTATGAGGCAATGGCATATTATCGAAAAGCCTTTATCTATAAAGATCTGAAGATCGAGGAAAAAAATTTTGAAAATCATTTCAAAGCTCTTCAGTTCTTTTTAAAGATAAATGATAGCTCTATGGCTGGAGCAAGTTTATCTGATATGGCAATATCGCAAAGCCAGATGACCGATTATACAGGTGCACAGGAATCTGCCACTGAAGCATTAAAATATCTGAATAAAAATAAGGATTCCGCAGGTATTAGCAGCTCATATAATAGCATAGCAATAGCCTACCGCCAAAATGGTTTTTATGAAGATGCCTTATCAGAATACCAAAATGCAATTCGTTATTCCACCAATCTCGGGGATAGTTTAGGTCATTTGAATAATATAGCGCTTGTACTAAGCGATCAAGGAAAGTTTAAAGAAGCGATAAGCATATTACAACAAGTTGTTCTGAAATCTGCTTCGGTTGATGGAAAGGCTAATGTGCGTTTACTGGATAATCTGGCTTTTATTAAATGGATAAATGATTCTACTGTTAATATTGAGAAAGACCTAATACAAGATAAGGATAGAAGATTGGCTATTAATGACAAAAATGGATTGTTATCCAGTTATAATCACCTTTCAGAATACTACCTGAAAAAAGATGAGAAACTCTCTAAAAAATATGCTGAAGAACTATTAAATGTAGCAACAGAACTCAACAGCGAATTGGCTCAATTAAAAGCTTTAAAAAGATTAGTGCATCTAGCTTCAAAAGAGGATGTAAGGAAATATTCTGAAGAATATTTTTTAGTCAACGATAGTTTAAATGCTTCGAACCTTAGGGTACAAAACAGATTTGCCAAGATCAAATTTGATGAAGAGCGCAAACAGCAGGAAATTGTGGGCCTGGAGGCTCAAAATACCATGCAGGCAATGGAAACCCAGCAGCTGCGCACTAGAAGTTGGATTGGGGTTTTGGCAGGAATCCTGGTTATCCTGGGGTTATTTTTTCTTTTATATTTCTTCAGGCAGCGCCAGAAAAAGCATGAGATTCGGGAGGTTCATAAAACCGAAAGCAGGATCTCAAAGGTGATCCACGATGAACTTGCCAACGATATTTTTAATATTATGAGCATTATGGAACCTGTAGCCCCCATCCCGGTGATAGACAAACTTGAAATGATCTACCTGCGAACCCGTGATATTTCCCGCGAGAACAGGGAAATTGATACCGGAGAAGATTATGTAGATTATCTCATGGCCATCCTTTCTAATAACACTCCCGATGATTCGAAATTGATAGTAAGCGGCGAAAACAGTGTAAAATGGAACAAACTCCAAGTGGAAATGAAGATCGTAGTTTACAGGGTTTTGCAGGAATTAATGATCAATATGAAAAAGCACAGCGACGCGAAACTGGTGGCGATAAGCTTTGTTGTGAAGAATAAAAACTTGAGTATCCGCTATTCCGATAATGGTTGCGGAATGCTCTGGAATCCATCGAAAAAGGGGAGCGGACTTCAAAATGTGGAAAACCGGATATCTTCCCTAAATGGAAAGATTACTTTTGAATCTGAAAAAGAAAAAGGCTTTAAGGTTGACATGCAAATCCCGGTGTAAATTGAAAGCACAGTGGTTCTGCAAATAAAAAAAATCCTTAATTTATCAGGATTTTAATTTGCTCAAAACCTGTAATTTGAACTTTTTTACTTTAGGTAATTCGGGCATTCCAGACTTTAAGAACTTAACAGTTTTCCCTCATAATATTTCCCCTGCCAGGTGTTTTTTTCTGCCAGTTTTTGGTCAATTTTAGCCACAACTTCAAAATTCTTCATTTGATTCCATTTCGGTGCAATCAACAGATCGTAAGGAGCTTCACTCGCAAATCTTTCAATGCTGATGTCCGGTCTTAAAAAACCTATAAAATCGCTTATAAAATCTATATAATCTTCAGAAGTAAACAAGTCAAAATTCTCCGGATTTCTTTTGTACTGAACAGCCATAACCGTTTGTTTTACAATTTGTAAATGATGTATTTTCAGGGTGTCAATTGGAAGTTTAGAGATCTCGGTGGCGTGGTTCAGCAACTCGGCCCTGGTTTCCCCGGGCAGGCCAATGATTAAATGAGCGCCCAGATGAATTCCTTTATTGGCGCAATTTTCGTACGCAGTTTTGGAATCTTCAAAAGTGTGACATCTGTTAATCGCCAGCAGGGTTTTATTAAGCGTACTCTCAACACCAAATTCCAGGGAAATGAAGTGTTTTTTAGATAAAAATGACAAATAATCTATTAGTTCATCCGAAATGCAATCGGGTCGTGTACCAATGATCAGTCCAATAACCTGGGGAAAAGCTAAGGCTTCATCATACATTTTTTTAAGCGATTCAATGTCGGAAAAGGTATTTGTATATGCCTGAAAATAGGCGAAGTAATTTTGATGTTTATGTCTTTTTGAAAAAAAAGCGATCCCATGTTCCAATTGTTCAGTAATGCTTTTTTCAGGTTCGCAATACCCCGGATTAAAGGAATTGTTGTTGCAGTAAGTACAGCCTCCATAACCTTTTGAACCATCCCTGTTGGGACAGGTAAACCCGACATCCAATGAAATTTTTTGAACTCTTTCCCCAAAGTTCAATTTGATAAAAGAAGAATAATCGAAATATCGTTTTCCTGTAATTTGCATCTGAAGATTTTAAACGGCAAAATTATCAAAAGAATATGGATTGGGTCATTTTTAACTGCTAATTCTCATTAGCTGTATCAAATCAACTCATGCATCAAAGTACGTTGGAATCAGTCATTAACGGAAAGCAGAAAGACTTTGAAAACAAGTTGTAGCCGACCTGCTATATTAAGAAGGAATTTCAGCCGGGGAATTCTTTTAATAGCTGTACTTTGCTGATATTAGAAAGTACTTATTTCAGATTAAAATATTTAATTCTCAACAGATTTGGTTCAATGAAATTTCCCCCGCATAGATTCTTTAAATCAGTATTACTTGGTCTTTTTCTTATTTTTTGGAATGCATCATTAATTGCACAGGTTAAAATCAGTTCCTGGAATCTTCAGAATTTCGGGAAGACAAAATCTGATCAGGAAATAAATTTCATTGCCAATAGCCTAAAGGAATTTGATATCATCGCCATTCAGGAAGTAGTGGCAGGTTATGGGGGAGCCCAGGCTGTTGCGCGGCTGGCCGATGAACTCAACAGGAAGGGCTCAAAATGGGATTATGTGATAAGCGATCCCACCAACAGCACGCCCTATGCAACAGAGCGTTATGCCTTTATCTGGAAAACGGGGAAGGTAAAAAAAGTACAGCGTGCCTGGCTGGAACAAAATTATGTGAATGATGTTGACCGGGAACCGTATTTTATGAATTTCAGTTATAATGGAACGATATTTAGCCTTGTGAGTTTTCACGCCATTCCAAAGAAAAAACAACCTGAAACCGAGATCAAATACTTTAAATTCCTGCCGGCTCAATACCCCGATAAAAACCTGATCTTCCTGGGAGATTTTAACCTGCCTCAAAGTCACACCGTTTTTAATCCGCTGAAAAAAATGGGATACAAACCCGTTTTTACAGCTCAAAAAACAACTATGAAAATGCATTGTGTTGCTGAGGAATGCCTGGCTAACGAATATGACAATATTTTTTACAATACCAATACCACTCAAATACTTAATTCCGGGGTGGTTCTTTTTTATGAGAGTTTCCCGGATATGGTAGCAGCGAGAAGGATCTCCGATCATATCCCGATATGGGCCGAGTTTGATTTTCCTGCCGCCGGTGCGGTGCCACAACAATTGTGGCCGGTTAATTGAATGAGGAATTTTGAATGCGAGAGTTTTTCCCTAACTTTAAATTTAACCGGGCTGTAAACTAATTGCCATTTTTTTTGGCATAATATAAGCGGCTTATTATTTGCGTAAACAACTCCTAAAAAATTATTATCACCCAATTTTATAATTACAATGAAAAAAAATATTTCTGAAATAGACTTGGAGGAACTTCGAATAGCTAAACGCTTACTCGAGAACCCGGGACTTGCGGCAAGGATCACCAATTTTATTGGAATGCCAATCGAAAAGGGATTTGAAATGCTCCCCAAAAACTGGAATGAAAAAGTTGTTAAGATCACTCATACTGCGATTCAAAAGTCATCGGAAGCCGCACTTTTTACAGTGAAGGATCAACCGGGAAAAAGGACTTCAAACAGGTGGCATAAACTGGCGGTAGCTGCATCCGGCGGGGTGGGTGGTTTCTTTGGATTTGCGGGACTGGCCGCGGAAATTCCCGTTTCAACTACCCTT
>JBDNHN010000095.1:0-3750 GCA_041688725.1 Gillisia sp. | reverse complement strand
TGGCGAATAAATCTTCTTAAGCAATTGGCCAAACCGCCTAAATACCGTTATCTTACGCTATCTTTAAAATCCTTATGAAGGTCATCTCACAAATAAAATTACCGATAGAGAAGGAGATGGAACTTTTTGAAAAAAAGTTCTTGGAGTCCATGTCTTCCAAAGTGGCCTTATTAAATCGGATCACACATTACGTAGTCAACCGAAAGGGCAAGCAAATGCGGCCCATGTTCGTGTTTCTTGTGTCTAAAATGATTTCTGAAGGAAATGTAAATGAACGCACCTATCGCGGAGCCGCCGTGATCGAACTTATACATACAGCTACGCTGGTTCACGATGATGTGGTAGATGACTCAAACCGAAGGCGCGGATTTTTCAGCATTAATGCGCTATGGAAAAATAAAATTGCGGTTCTGGTCGGAGATTACCTACTTTCCAAAGGATTGTTGCTTTCCATAGACAACAATGATTTTGATTTGCTGAAGATCATTTCAGTAGCAGTAAGGGAGATGAGTGAAGGTGAACTTCTGCAAATTGAGAAAGCGCGCAGACTTGATATTACTGAAGCCATTTATTACGATATCATCCGCCAAAAAACGGCCACACTTATTGCAGCTTGTTGCAGTCTGGGAGCAGCATCGGTAAAACCCCAATCAAATGAGATTGAAAAAATGCGCCGATTCGGGGAATTGATTGGAATGGCTTTTCAAATAAAAGATGATCTTTTTGATTATGGGCAGGAAAAAATAGGAAAACCTACCGGAATAGATATCAAGGAACAAAAAATGACCCTTCCGCTTATTTACGTGTTGAATAATTGCGATTCAAAAGAGAAAAAATGGATCATCAATTCGATTAAAAATCACAATAAGGATAAGAAAAGGGTTAATGAAGTGATCTCATTTGTGAAATCCCGTGGCGGCCTAGACTATGCGGTAACCAAAATGAAGGAATTTCAGAAAGAAGCACTTTCCATTCTTGAGGATTATCAGGAATCCCCTTATAGGGATTCACTGGCTTTAATGGTGAATTACGTGATTGAACGTAAAAAATAATAACCCCTATACTTTGAATTATTAAAATTGACAGCTTAATCAACATTCCTCAAAATTCAATATTCCGACAGTAATTAAATCCTTTCTTTACTAAATTTCGAATTTTTTTTCCAACTTCAGGCAACCTTTCGTAAATTTCATGCGTCTTTATAAATACAAGGCTTTAATTAAAACCCGTGAAGGTTATACCGCTTATTAAAAACCAAACTCAGTTAATCGCACGGGCTATTAAAAATAACCGGGAGGCTCAACAATGCCTGTACGATTTGCATTCTGGAAAGATGCTGAGTGTTTGCAGGATGTATGTAAAAGACCTTCATCACGCAGAAGAGGTAATGCTCAACGGATTTTTTAAGGTTTTTAAATACCTGGCCAATTTTAAGAATGAAGGGAGTTTTGAAGGATGGATAAGAAAAATTATGATCAGGGAATGCATCTCCTTTTTAAGAAGCGAAAAATTACTGAAATTTAAAGAGGAAGGCCTCGAAGAATTCAATGGAAGCTTCAATAATATAGAATCTGATATTAATGTTGATGAGATCCAGCAAATCATAGATTCATTGCCGGAAGGATACAGAGTAGTGTTTGTGATGTTTGCCATTGAGGGATACAAACATCTGGAAATTTCCAAAATGCTCAATATCAACATTGGAACTTCGAAATCCCAGTTGTTTAAGGCTAGAAAAATGTTACAGGAAAAATTAAGAACTCAAAATATCTCGGGTTATGGGACAGTTAAAATTTGAAAAGGATATCAGCAAAAAGCTGAATAAGCGGAAGATAGAGCCAAAAACCGGAAACTGGGAAGAACTCAGTCTAAGATTAAATTCAGAAGAAAAAAGCAGAAGGCCTATATTTTGGTGGATTGGAATTGCAGCGACATTAGTTGGAGGGATTCTGATATTTAGCATGCTGTTCAATGAACCAATTTCTGAAACTCCTGCAATTGTCAATGCTCCTGCAGAGGAAATTTTAAAGGAAAAAATTGAATCTCAGCAAATATCTTTTGAAAAGCCTGCTTCACAAGAAATGACAGAGCCGGAAAAAGCATCTGTAAAATCTGTTGAAAATATTTTTTCTGAAAAGGAACCGGTGGCCAATTCAAAACTTGCATCTATGGGAAATACGCAGAAATCTTCAAAAACGGAAAATGATCAAACCCAAAAGGATCCTGACCTGATGAAGGATACAAAAATTTCAGGAATTCCTGAGGAAGTGATCGCGGAAGCTTCATCAAAAGAAAATGAAACAGGGGAAATAACAGATGCTGAAGTGGACACATTGCTGGCCGAAGCTTCCAAACAAATAAGCAGAGATAGAAGCGCGAAGTCTGTTTCAGAAAATTTAGATGCCAAAAGTTTGCTTTTGGATGTGGAGCTGGAGCTGGAGCAATCTATTAGGGAGAAGGTTTTTGATGTCCTCAAGGAGGGGTATTTTAAAGCTAAAACCGCTGTAGTGAACAGGAATTAATACAAATTTATTATAAAGATCAGCCTTTTACTAAAGTTAAATAAATTCATCAAAAACCAAAAAAATGAAAATCATTTCTATTTGTGTCAGCATTCTCTTATTGAGTTTTGGAATGCAGGATCTTCAGGCCCAGGAAGAAAAAGTTCCTCAAAAAACAGAACGGCTGGAACAACAAAAGGAGCAAATAATTGCAGAAGAAAAAGCGGCTTTAAAAAAGAGTCTGGTAGCTATAAGCCTGCAGTTGGAAAACAGTGAAATTACAGCTGCCGAAGCAAACAGGCTAAGGGAAGAAGCGGCTAAAAAACACGCGTTAAATATTGAGAACAGGCTTGCAATTGCAGAAAATAAAATTGAATGGGAATTGAGGAATGATGAGGAAATCACAGAAAAGACAGAAAAAAGCATACATTCTGAAAAGGAAATAGAAGAGGAAAGTAAAACTCGAAGTAATCGTACCACCACCCAACTTGTTATTGCCGCCGGTTTTAATAATGCCTTAAAGGACGGACAATCTCTAAACGATTCAGACTTCAAGTTGGGCGGAAGCAGATTTTTTGAATTGGGCATTGCCTGGAGAACCCGTGTTTTTGAAGATTCGAACTGGTTGAGATTGAGATATGGAATATCTTTTCAGTTCAACGGATTAAAACCTACAGATAATCGCTATTTTGTGGAAGATGGAAATTTGACGGTTTTAGAGGTTTATCCCTTAGATCTCAATAAATCTAAATTTAAAATGGATAATCTTGTAATTCCCTTACACTTTGAATTTGGTCCTTCTAATAGGTCAACCTCAGACCGGGGAACCTGGTTTTCTACCGATAAAAAATTTAGAATAGGATTGGGGGGATTTGCCGGTGTGAATATTGGTGAACGTCAAAAATTAAAATTTGATGAGGGAAATAACAACGTAAAACAAAAATTGAAGGGAGATTACAACACCAACGATTTAATTTATGGTTTAAGTGGCTATATTGGTTGGGGAGGAACTTCAATTTATGTTAAATACGATCTAAACCCAATCTTTAAAGATCCAAATCTTGAACTTAACAATATTTCCCTTGGATTGCGATTTGATATAGATTAGTTAACATTTAATTTAATTTTGCAATCTTAATTTTATCTGCATTACATATCAGAAAGTGAAAATTTGACATGGTATAAATTATGTTAAACTTTGAAAATCAGCTTATTATGTTATTTTTATTCGAATAATGGCTTAAATTTT
>JBDNHN010000569.1:0-1538 GCA_041688725.1 Gillisia sp. | reverse complement strand
AACTAAGATAGGCTAGTTTAAAAGTAAGCCTAAAAAATGAACCATTAAAATTGGGTAGAGCTTTTTTATGGGAATTTTAAAAATTCTGTCCTGGGGAGTTTGAATTTTTCTTCTTTAAAAGAAAACCATTGCCTGAAGCCTTTTTGAAAATTTCTTTTAATAAATTTAGGTTTATGCATTAATTAAAATTTAGCGTTTCTTGAAAAATAAAAAAGTCGCAATTATTGGCGGGGGAATTCTGGGATTAGCCATCGGCTATCAATTAATAAAAAAATATCCCGGGATAAAAATTCATTTGTTTGAAAAAGAAAATGAAATTGGGTTGCATCAATCAGGAAACAACAGCGGAGTTCTTCATTGTGGCCTTCATTATCTGCCAGGATCTTTAAAAGCCAGAATGGCAGTTGAGGGGATCGGGGAAATGATCCAATTCTGTAAAATCAATGAAATAGAACATGACATTTGCGGAAAAATTGTCGTTGCTTCTGATGAGCGGGAGGTGGGTTTACTAGATGACCTGGCCGGGAAGGGACAAAAAAACGGATTAAATGGCCTGAAATTTTTAAACAAGGAAGAAATCCGATTGCGCGAACCTTTTGTATATGCTAAAAAAGCCTTATTAGTGCCGCAAGAAGGGATTGTCAACTACAAGCAGGTGATGCATGCGATGGCAGGGTACATTCTTCAGGCTAATGGGACGATCTCAACTGGTGAAGAAATTAAAAAAGTTGAAAATACCGTTACTAAGGAAATAATTATCCAAACTGCCGGTGATAGTTTCTCTTTTGATTCTCTGGTGAATTGCACCGGGTTATTTTCTGACAGGATTTTTCAAAATCTTACCGGAAAAAAGAGACCACTCAGAATAGTTCCTTTTAGGGGAGAGTATATGAACATAAAAAATGACTACAAACATTTAGTTAATCATTTAATTTATCCTGTTCCCGATCCCAAATATCCGTTTTTAGGTTTACATTTTACCCGATTGGTCAATGGTTCCAGAGAAGTTGGACCTAATGCGGTGCTTGCATTAAAACGGGAGGGATACACAAATAAAGATTTTAGTATGAATGATTTTGCAGACGCAGTATTTTACAAAGGCCTGCATAAATTTGTGTTTAAAAATTTCAACTTTACCATAGGCGAGCTAAAAAGCTCAATGTATTCCAATGCTTTTATCAATAAAGCAAAAAAATTAGTCCCAGATGTTGAAGCGTATATGTTCGATAAAGGAACCGCCGGGGTAAGAGCTCAGGCGATGGATTCAGATGGAAAATTGATCATAGATTTTAAAATTGAGAAAATTGACAATCAAATTCACTTATTAAATGCGCCTTCCCCTGCTGCTACAGCATCCTTGTCTATTGCAAAATACATCATAGATAATTATATGAATTGAGTTTTGAGTTTGAATTGAATCCATAAAAAAAATGCGGTTCGAAAATATTTCCGAACCGCATTCTTATAAAAGTTAAAAACTTATTTACTCTTTTTCAATAACTTTCTTTTCACTAGCTTTTTTTGTTTCAGTTTTCTTT
>JBDNHN010000094.1:0-4774 GCA_041688725.1 Gillisia sp. | reverse complement strand
TTGTAGTTTTGCAACTCATTTTTGCTCGGCACAAGCTACAGCGCAAACATCTAAAGTTCTGGATACTATTTATGCCAATGACACAAAAAACGTAGCACTCTTTTTTCCTGAACCCATTCGACAAGGCATAACAGGTTCAGAGAATTTTGTATTCACTTACAACCTTGAAAAAGAACAATATTTTGGACTGCTACAGGCAAAGCCTGGAAAAGAAAGTAATCTTCTGGTAGTCAACAGAGATGGTTCGATTTTTTCATATATTGTAAGATATAAAGCTAAGCTTTCAAAGCTCAATTATTTCATTCCAATATCCAGTAGTATAGGGAATGAAAAGCCAAAAGTGAAGGATTCGATTCAGACTGAAACTTCTGAAAAAAGTGTTGATAACAGGAAGTATTATTATGAAAAATTCTGCTCTTATCTTCTTGACAGAAAACAACGTATTGGTCGGATTAAAAAGAGAAATGAGAGTCTTGTTTTGAGCGTTGAGAATATTGTTTTCGATAAAGAAGAGCTCTACTTCGTTATCCAGATTGAGAATAATTCTACTTTGGATTACGATTTGAATTTCTTGAAACTCTCTATTGAAACAAGACAAAAAGGAAAAAGGAAATCGTTACAACGTTTGTATCAGGAACCGATTTACATACAGAATTTGCCTTCTAAAATCGTAGAAAATGAAACCGTACGATTCGTTTATGTTTTGCCCAAGTTTTCATTATCCAATGATCGTAGGGCGATTTTGGAACTGAATGAAAAAAATGGAGAACGTAATATAGAACTTAAAATATCACATAGATACATTAATAATCCAAATTGATAATGTTATGAAACATTTAGTTATTTGCTCGCTAGTACTTTTATTTATTTCCTGTTCTCAGAATAAGAACCTTTCGTCTTCTGAAACTACCAAAGTTGGCCGAAAGTTTTTATCACGGTGATGAAGCAACCTTAAAAAAACATACCACTGCAGAAGGTTATGCCAACCTGTCCAGTATTCAGGCAATGTTTGCTCAAAACAAAAACTCAGAGTCCAGCTTCAAAATTGTTGATGAAGCTATGGACGGTAAGGTGGCTTGGGTAAAATATTCCACAACTTACGACCCGAAGCCTGGAGTTTTTAAGTTGGTTCAAGAAGATGGCCAATGGAAGGTTACTCATAATGGCCCAAGGGATAAGGGACCTTTCTAAGAACGACGATTTTTCTTAAAATTTTCCGCTTGTTCAAAGATTTCATCATAAACTTCATCCCTTTCCACCGGGGGATAGCCGTGTTTATCAAGCAATAGAATCAGACCCACTTTTAAGGCAGCTTTGATGTCAGTCCGTTTGCTCCAATCGGGAAATTGCGCTTGTTCATCCACTAAATCTTTTACGGATTTTGAAAGGTTGATAAGATTATCTTCTGGATACCGAAAATCATATTTTATGCAAAGCTCTTTTAGAATATCATAAAAAGCCTTTTCCTCAAAATCAATCCCTAACTTCTCCCCTGCCGAAAACTCTTGTTGAACTTGCCAAATAAGGTCGGTAAGCTGGTCCGCCATTTCTTCATAAACTTCCCCACGTAACACATCCCCTTTTCGCTCATTGTATCGGGATACCAAACCTTCCATTTTTTTGGAAAAATCTACCCCTTTTACCTTGTTCACTTTTTTGATTTCCCCAATGGCTTTGGCCAATAATTGTTGTAAGAGTTTAATCTTGGTGTTGGGCAATTTAATCTTGTTGATTTTTGCCAAATAATCTTCATCAAAAATATCTTGTTGGCTATTGGTTTCATCACCCATTTTAAAAATTTCCTCCACACCTTCACTAGCCAGCGCATTTTTAATCATCTCCCTCACTTTGGCATTCATCTGGGCGGTATCTGGAGCATTTCCTTTGGTGAGCTTAAAGACTATAGATCGTACTGCTAGATAAAAATGAGTATAATCCCGTTCCGTTTGTGTTAGTTTTTCACTTCCCGCACAAATGTCATAAGCTGCTTTCAAGCGTTTGACCAATCCCATAAATCGGATTTCCAGTTCTTTGGTTTGTTGAACATATTCCACTGCCTTATTGAGGGTATTTAATTGGCCTAATGGAGTTCCTTGAAAATAATTGGTGCTATCGAACCCGCCTGCCGCTTGGCTTTGTCGGGCAGGTTTATGGAAAATCTTAGCTAATAGATCTAAATGATTTCTAACAATGGTCAGAGACTCTTTAATATCTTCAAAATTTTGCAGTTCTCCTTGATTGTATTTGGCAAGTGCCAGATTCATTTGCTTTTTAATGCCAATATAGTCGACCACCAGCCCTTTATTCTTACCCGCGAATTTTCGATTTACACGAGAAATGGTTTGTATAAGGTTATGTTGTTGGATGGGTTTATCAATATAAATACTATCTAAAAAAGGAACATCAAAACCGGTGAGCCACATATCGACAACAATAGCAATCTTAAAATTTGATTTCTCATTTTTAAATTGTCTATCTAATTCTTTTCGGTGCTCTTTTGTTCCCAGCAGATCATACATTTTTTTGGGATCATCTTTACCGCGGGTCATTATCATTTTAATGCGCTCCATCGGTTTGAGTTCCCGTTTTTCTTGTTCTGTTAGTTTTGCCCCCTTTTCAACTTTTCTAATTTCTGCCCATTCAGATTTTAATTCTATAATATTTTTGTAAAGTTCATACGCTATTTCGCGATTACTGCACACAAGCATTGCTTTTCCTTTTACGGTAGCACCTTCAGAAACTCGTTTTTCATAATGTTGCACAAAATCTTCGGCAATAGCCTGTAAACGATCGGGATCGCCCAGAATGGCATTCATATTTGCCGATTGCTTTTTGCTCTCTTCTACTTGGTATTCGTTCGCTCCATCTTCCTCAGCAACTTGATAATATTCTTCAATCTTTTTTAATTCACTATTTTCAAGGGCTATTTTTGCTGCCCTGCCTTCATATACAATACGTACCGTAATTTCATCCCTTACCGACTCAGTCATGGTATATTCATCTACCACTTGTCCAAAAACATCTAAAGTAGCATCGATGGGCGTGCCGGTAAATCCTACAAAAGTGGCGTTGGGCAATGAATCATGTAGGTATTTTGCAAAACCATACGTTTTCTCAACGCCTTTTTCGGTGATCTTTATTTTCTGATCGAGATTCGTCTGACTTCGGTGTGCTTCATCTGATATACAAATAACATTACTTCTCGTTGTCAGCAATTCAGTGTCTTCGGTAAACTTATGAATTGTAGTAAGAAACACCCCGCCACTTTCCCGACAACGGATACGTTCTCGTAAATCTGCCCGACTCTCGACACTTGCAATGGCAGCGTCCCCAATAAAGGTTTTCGCATTGGTAAATTGCCCCGCAAGCTGATCGTCTAAATCAGTTCTGTCGGTAATCAATACAATGGTTGGACTTTCAAAATGATCACTTTTCATTAAAATCCGGGTCAAGAAAAGCATCGTAAAACTTTTACCTGAGCCAGTTGCCCCAAAATAAGTGCCTCCTTTTCCATCACCCGCTGGTTTTTGCGCCTTTTTAATGCTTTCAAATAAAGCTCTGGCTGCATAATACTGGGGATAACGGCATACAATCTTTTCATCTTTCTTGGAACTGTCCGGCAGGAAAATAAAATTCCTTATAATATCACGTAACCGGTCTTGTTGCAACATCCCCTGAATAAGCGTAAACATACTATCGATGCCATCTACTTCCTTCGCTAAGCCGGCAATTCTACGCCAGGCGTAAAAGAATTCGTAAGGAGCAAAAAATGAACCTGCCTTGGTGTTTACTCCATCACTAATTACACAAAAGGCATTATATTTAAAAAGTTCTGGAATATCCCTTTGGTAACGCACGGTTAACTGGATATAGGCATCGTGAATTGTACAATTTTCTTGAATAGCAGTTTTAAACTCGAAGACAACCACGGGAATACCATTAATATAAAGAATGCCGTCCGGAATTCGTTTATGGGTTCCTGTTATTTCAAGCTGATTAATAAATTTATAGATGTTCTGATTAGCTTTTGAATAATCAATCAAATAAATCCAGATATCTTTTTGTGAACGATCTTCACGCTTTAAGGGAAAACCATCGGAAAGCATTCGCATAAAATCCTTGTTGCTTTCATAAAGATCTGATGCAGGAAGGGTTTTAAGTTTAAGAATGATAGCTTGTACCTCGATTTCGGTAATGTAGTTTACACTGTAGGTTTTAAGCAGAAAATTACGGAGGTCTTCTTCAATAAGCACTTCATCTTCATTTCGGTTGATGGTATTGCCTAATTGATGCATATAACCTTCTTGTTCCAATTGCATGGCAAAAACGGTTTCCAAATGTGCTTCCGTAAATTTCATTCTTGTCTTGCTTTTTTTCCTTCCTGGGTTAGTCTATACTTCTGTTTGCTGCTTCTAGGTTTGTCTGGTATTGTTAATTCTATAAATCCCTCTTCTAGGGCCGGTATTAAATAATTAATTCTAAAATTTTTTCTATCCAAAAGCCTTAAAGAGTCTTGCAATTCGGTTCTACTAACTTCGCCGTTAATAAGGTTTATAAGTTCCTGTACTTGGGGGGTGACTTGGGGGGTGACTTGGGGGGTGACTTGGGGGGTGTCCGAATAAACCGCTTCTGCTGAAGGTAACACCATCCTTAAAAAATTATCCGAAAAATTAAAGCAGGTTTTATCATAATATTCCAGTATTCTAGGTATTCCAGACCCCAGTTGTTCCACCAGGTCCAAATCTTTATACACACGCATTAATTCTTTATTCCT
>JBDNHN010000568.1:0-11535 GCA_041688725.1 Gillisia sp. | reverse complement strand
CTTAATACCAACGCCTGCGGGTGTGCAAGTTGAATTGGGAGAGTTAGCAGATGTAACCTATAAAAGAGGTCCACAAATAATTAAAAGTGAAGACACCTTTTTAACATCCTATGTAATATTTGATATGAAAGATGGTTATGCAGAAACCAATGTAGTAGAAGCTGCTCAAGCATTGATTAAACAAAAATTAGACTCAGGTGAATTTGAATTACCAGCTGGTGTAACATACCGTTTTACTGGGAATTATGAAAACCAAATACGTGCTTCAAAACGATTGGCAATTGTGGTACCACTAGCGCTACTCGTGATATTTTTAATTTTATATTTCCAATTTAAATCTGCACTGCAATCACTTATGGTCTTCTCGGGGATTTTTGTAGCCTTTTCAGGAGGTTTTATAATGTTATGGTTATATAGTCAGGAATGGTTTTTAAACTTTAGTTTTTCTGGTGTAGATATGCGAGATTTATTTCAAATACATACTATTAATTTGAGTGTGGCGGTTTGGGTTGGATTTATTGCGCTGTTTGGAATTGCTACTGATGATGGTGTAATTATGGGAACTTATTTAATGCAAGTATTTGATAAAGAGAAACCAACAACTGTTGCCGATGTTAGAAAGAGTGTTCTACATGCAGGAAGTAAAAGGGTAAGACCGGCTATGATGACCGCAGCAGTCGCTATTATTGCACTGATTCCGGTATTAACAGCCTCAGGCAAAGGTGCCGATGTAATGGTTCCTATGGCCATTCCATCCTTTGGGGGCATGTTAATTCAGGTTATGACTATGTTTATTGTTCCAGTTTTATACAGTATGTGGAAAGAACACGGTTTAAATAACAATTAAAGAACAAAAATTCTTAAAATTATTGAAATGATAGAGAATATAAAAAAAATACTTTTCTTAGGTCTTATTTTGGTGCTTAGTACAAGTGCCTTTAGTCAAGAGAAGTTAGATAATTATTTGAAAACCGCAGCCACCAATAATCCTAGCTTAAAAGCTAAATTTAGCGATTATATGGCTGCAATGGAGAAAGTGCCACAAGTTGGCACTTTACCAGATCCAAATTTTGCTTTTGGATATTTTGCGCAACCCGGTGAAACCAGGGTTGGCCCACAAAAATGGAAATTTAATTTAGCTCAAAGTTTCCCTTGGTTTGGGTTATTAAATGCAAAAGAAGATGTGGCTACTGAAATGGCTAATGCGAAATATGAAGATTTCGAAAACGCAAAATCCAATATTTTCTTTGAGGTAAAAACAGCCTATTACAATTACTATTTTATTGAGAAATCCATTCAAATTACGATAGAAAACATAAAAATTCTTGAAGTTTTTAAAAACTTGTCGTTAGTTAAAATTGAGGCTGGAACTGCTACAGTAGTTGATGAATTAAGGGTTGAATTGGAGTTAAATGATTTAGAAAATCAATTGGCGTTATTTTTAGACACTAAAGATGTTTTAAAAATTAATTTCAACAATTTATTAAATAGAGATAGGTTGGCCGAAATATTGGTTCCAACTACGTTGTGGCAAGATGAACTTCCTTTTGATAAGCTAAACCCGCTTGAAGAAATATATGCTTCAAACCATCAATTAAAGAGTATTGATCACAAATTAAACGCTTTTTTAAATCAGGAAGTAGTAGCAAAAAAAGAAGGTTTACCAAAATTTAATATTGGATTAGATTATACTGTTGTTGGGAAAAATCCGGCTTCAACCGTAATTGATAATGGTAAGGATGCCTTTTTGATCCCATCAATAGGGATCTCAATTCCATTGTATCGAAGAAAATATAAAGCCTTAATAAATGAAGCTAAGTTTTTACAAGATACTGAGAGTTTTAAAAAAGAAGATAAAAAAAATACATTGAGTACTATATATGAAAATACTTTGAAAGACTATAGTGATGGTGACAGACGTATAGCCTTAAATTTAAATCAGTCCAATATTGCTAAAAAAGTATTAGATCTTTTAATAGTTGCCTATTCTACAAATTCAAAAGATTTTGAAGAAGTTTTAAGAATTGAACGTCAATTATTAAAATATGAATTAGAATATGAAAAAGCACTTACTGATAAAAATGCCTCAATAGCATTTATGAATTATTTATTAGGAAATTAAAAATTAAAAACATGAAAAAATATAAAAATTATATTATTGCAGCCGGTATCTTAATTGTCGGTATTATTATGGGGAGTATATTTTCTGGCAACGAAACGGATGCAACCCAGGTAAAGGATGGTGAACACGAATATGTACAAGACCCTGTAACAGAACTTTGGACTTGCGCTATGCACCCTCAAATTAAATTGGAAGAACCTGGCGAATGCCCTATTTGCGGTATGACATTAATACCTGTTACTGATAACAGCGGTGGTAACAACGAAAAAATTGGCGATGATGAGATTGTTTTGAGTGAAGCTGCCATTCAGATAGGAAATATCCAAACTTCTCAAGTTGTTAAATCAAATTCCACTAAAGAAATTCATTTATTAGGGAAAGTACAACCAGATGAGCGAAGATTGTCTTCTCAAGTTTCACATATACCGGGTAGAATTGAGCATTTGTATGTTAATTTTACCGGTGAAAAAGTTTCTTTTGGACAAAAAATAGTGCGTATTTATTCCCCTAAATTAATTTCGGCCCAAAAAGAACTTTTTGAAGCTATTAAATCTAAAGATATCTATCCTCAATTATATACAGCTTCGCGCAATAAGTTAAAATTATGGAAATTAAATGATAAACAAATTGATGCTATTGAAGCTTCTGGAAAGGTAAAAGAGGAAATTGATCTTTTATCTGACCATACCGGTTATGTTATGAAAAGAAATGTAGAATTAGGCGATTATGTAAATGAGGGAAGCGTTTTATTTGAGATTGCAAATTTAAGTAGTGTGTGGGTAATGTTTGAGGCTTATGAGTCAGATATTCAATGGATACATATTAATGATGTAATTAATTTTAACATAGAAGCACTTCCGGGTAAAACATTTAAAGGCAAAGTTACGTATGTAGATCCTTTTGTGTCAGCATCAACTAGAGTTTCTAAAGTAAGAGTTGAAGTAAATAACCCATCAAAGATACTCTTACCCGAAATGTATGCTACCGGAATTGTAAGTGCCAAATTAGCCAATGCAAAAGATGCAATTATGATACCTAAATCTGCCGTATTATGGACAGGAAAAAGATCTGTGGTTTACGTAAAAGTTCCACACGAAATAACACATTCTTTTGTTTACAGAGAAGTTACTTTAGGTCCCGATTTGGGAGATTACTACCTTATAGAAGACGGATTAATGGAAGGCGAAACCGTTGCAACTAACGGAGTGTTTAGGGTTGATGCTTCGGCACAATTACTTGGCATGAAAAGCATGATGAATCCTGATGGAGGTAAACCTAATACAGGTCATGCAGGTATGGACATGGGTGGCGGATCTAAGAAAAAAGGATCTAAAATGAGCGATGAAGAAATGAAAAACATGGATACTTCTAAAGAAGAAACCGACCATATGAAAATGGAGAATGACACAGATCATACCAAAATGGAAAAAAGAATTGCTGTTCCAACAGCTTTTAAAAATCAATTAAAACAAGTATTTAAGCAATACCTGATTTTAAAAGATGCTTTTGCGGATGACGATAGCAATGCCGCTCAAAAAACGGCAGCATCACTGCTTAGTGCTATGGGAAAAATAGATATGAAACTCTTAACTGATCATGAAGCTCATAATCATTGGAAGTTAATCAGCAAAGAAGTTAACTCCTCGGCAACTTCCATTTCTAAAACTTCAGATATCGCGATTCAAAGAAATCATTTCAAACATTTATCGGCACATTTAATAAAAGCGGTAGAATTATTTGGTGTCGATCAAAAGGTATATGAACAATTTTGCCCAATGGCCGACGATAATAAAGGAGCTTCTTGGATGAGCCTTTCAAAAGAAATTAAGAACCCTTATCTCGGTAAAGCCATGCCAACGTGTGGAGAAATTAAATCTACCATAGAATAAATAGCAATAAAAATTAAAGATCAGGCGGGGTTAATTATGCTTCAAATTCCTTATTTACTTTTAATTCCTATTTTAAACCTTAAAAATTAATTAAATGAAAAAAATTAAATTAATTATTGTAACTGCCTTAAGCGTGGTTGATTTTACAGCTTGTGAAAAATCAGATAATGTTTCTGTTCAGGAGGTTGAAGGAACTTATGCTGGGACAATTACAGGATTTGAAAATGCAAAAAGTGAAACCGGAGTGAATACCAGTGAGGCCACTATCGCAGAAATAAGAAAAACAGGCAATGAACTGATGGAGGTTCATTTATATAGCGATGGGATGGATACAACATTTGTGCTGAATTACTATGAACACAACAATAGTATATTGGTATGCTTTAACGGGGACGGCTTTGAAAATATGTACGGTCATATGCTTGGGCAGGGACACACCAACGGAGGTATGATGGGTGATATACAAAATGGCGAAACAGAATGGACGCATCACTTTAGCGATGAGCACCAGGATTGTGATGAACATTTTGGTGGTTTTGAAATGCAAACCCACGCTTTCGGCAATCAATTAAATATGATGAATGGAACTAACTCTTACAACCTGAAATTTCAGGGAAAAAGGGAATAATAATTATAAATAGCAATAAAAATTATAGATCAGGCGGGGTTAATTATGCTTCAAATTCCTGATTCACTTCTAAATCAAATTTTAAACCTTAAAAACAAATGAAATGAAAAAGATAAAATTAATTATTACAACTGCCTTAAGCGTGGTTGTTTTAGCAGCTTGTGAAAAATCAGATAATGTTTCTGCTCAGGATATTGAAGGAAATTATGTTGGGACAATTACAGGATTTGAAAATGCAAAAAGTGAAACCGGAGTGAATACCAGTGAGGCCGCTATCGCAGAAATAAGAAAATCAAGCAATGAACTGATAGAGGTTCATTTATATAGCGATGGGATGGATACAACATTCGTGCTGAATTACTATGAACACAACAATAGTACATTGGTATGCTTTAACGGCGACGACTTTGAAAATATGTACGGTCATATGCTTGGGCAGGGACACACCAGCGGAGGTATGATGGGTGATATGCAAAATGGCGAAACAGAATGGACGCATCACTTTAACGAAGAGCACCAGGATGGTGATGAACATTTTGGTGGTTTTGAAATGCAAACCCACACGTTCGACTATCAATTAAATATGATGAATGGAACTAACTCTTACAACCTGAAATTTCAGGGGAAAAGGGAATAATAATTATAAATAGCACAACATTTTTCGGAATTTAAAAACTAAACACAATATTAAAATGAAAAAATTCAAAATAGCAATGGGAGTAGTTGCAATAGCATTAACCCTCCTGACAGTAACGTCTTGTAAAGACACTAAAAAAAGTGATGAACACTTGGAAATGGACCAGGACGGAATGAACCACGTTGGGGATGAGAACATGGAAATGGATCAAAACGGAATGAATAACGATGAAATGATGAATCAGGATCAAAAAACTTCAAAAGCCACAGCAGTTCTGGATAGTTATATAGAATTAAAAAATGCTTTGGTTGCAGACAATACGGAAGTAGCCGCAACTGCCGGCAAAACCGTTTTAGATGCCCTTGATAAATTTGACCAATCCTCTATTGCCGAGGCACAAAAACAAGAGGTAATTGATATTATTGAAGATGCCAGAGAGCACGCCGAACACATTTCAGAAAATAGTGGCAAAATGGATCACCAAAGGGAGCATTTTGAGGTGCTGAGCATTGATGTTAATGATTTGATAGCTATTACCGGTACAGACAGGGTTCTTTATAAAACCTTTTGCCCTATGTACAATGAGGGTAAGGGTGGAATATGGCTAAGCGAAACCAAGGAGATCAAGAACCCTTATTTAGGCAGTAAAATGATGAAATGTGGTGAGATTCAGGAAGAAATTAAATAATTAATTAATGAAGGTTTTAAAAATCATTGCAATTATCCTGTTTATGACATTTGTTGGAATTCAATTTATTTCCACCATCCGCAACCAGAGTGATATTGTGCCTGTTACAGATTTGATGGAGACATATAATGTTCCTGAACAAGTGGAAGTGATCTTTAAAACATCCTGCTATGATTGTCATAGCAACAATACTATTTATCCCTGGTACAATAAGATACAGCCTGTAAGCTGGATCATGGAAGGCCATATAAAAGAAGCAAAGGCAGAATTGAATTTTAATGAATTTGGTTCTTATTCTGAAAGAAGGCAAAAAAGTAAGTTTAAGTCAATCCTGAGTCAGGTAGATGATGGTGAAATGCCACTTACCTCTTATACCTGGATGCACAGGGAAGCAAAACTTTCGGAAAATGAGAAAAAGGCTTTGGAAGATTGGATAAATAAAATGTTAGAGAGTTTATAAATAATTTTAAAAACAATAAAAATGAAAAATCTTAAAATAAGTGTAGCCGTAGTGCTATTAATGGCAGTAAATCTTGGTTTTAGCCAGGAAACAGCAAAAATGGGCCACGACCACAGTAAAATGGATATGAGTGAGATGAATATGGATGAAATGCAAATGCCGCCGGAATTTAACGATGATAATCTTGCAAAGGTCTATTCACATTATGAGCATATTAAAATCGCTTTGGTTCATGCCAATAGCAACGATGTTAAATTGGGAGCAACAATGCTTTCCAATTCCCTTAAGAGCGTGGAAGGTTCTGATGCTGCAAGTAAAGCTGTGAAGGACATTGAAAGTGCCGCAGATTTAAAATCACAACGTATTGCTTTTTCAGCATTGAGTAATGAAATGGCTATTTTGGTAGAGGGGAATTTAAAATCAGGAATGATCTATAAAGATTTTTGCCCGATGGCATTAGGTGAAGGAGCCTATTGGTTATCCTCAGAAAATGAGATTCAAAATCCATATTTAGGGGATAAAATGTTGAAATGTGGAAGCATAAAAGAGGTTATTAATTAGTTGAAGTCCTGCAGCATTTGGGTTGAGTAACCCCAAAAACTTATTCAACCCATCAGCAGGCATAAAAATCCATTATATTAATTAAAATTGCTATAGAAAGTAACTCATTTTTTTAACAATAGTTCTGAATGTTTGTTCAGAAAAACTGGCAATACCGAAAAATTATCAGGTAATATAATAAGCTTTTAAAAATGAAGAATTTAAAATACATATCACTACTTATTATAATGGGAGGCCAATCCATTTTTGGTCAAAACATTTATGAGCAGTCCCAAGAAGGGAACAATAAAAATCTACCTGTTCACGAATACACATTGATCATTGAGGAAGAAATGGTTAATAAAGCTGGAAAGGAAGTAAAAGGAATGACCGTAAACGGAACAATCCCAGGTCCAACTTTGGAATTTACAGAAGGAGAATATGCCGTAATTCATGTAAAAAATGAAATGAAAGAAGAAACGTCTATTCATTGGCATGGAATGATATTGCCGAACTTTTATGATGGAGTTCCTTATTTATCGACACCTCCGATAGAGCCTGGTCAAACACTTAAATATGAATTTCCCATAAAACAATCCGGTACTTATTGGTATCACTCACATACAATGCTTCAAGAGCAAAGTGGTGTTTTCGGGTCATTATTGATAAAACCAAAAGAGAAAACTTTGGATTATGACGAAGATTTGGTGCTGATGCTTTCGGATTGGACTAATGAAAAACCAATGAATGTACTTCGTAATCTAAAACGAGGTAATGAATGGTATAGCATGAAAAAAGGAACTTCCACTCCCTTAAATCAAGTAATCGCAAGAGGAGCTTTAGGGGCCCAGGTAGATTTCTGGAGACAAAGAATGGAGGGTGCAGATATTGCAGATGTGTATTATCCGGCATTTTTAATAAATGGGGAAGAAAAAGTAGAGTATCCTCAATTTAAAGCTGGCGAAAAAGTGCGATTACGAATAATAGATGGAGGAGCTTCCACTTCTTTTTGGATGACTTTTGGAGGGAAAACTCCAACCTTGATCTCCGCAGATGGATTAGATGTTGTTCCTGTGAAAAAGAACAAGACATTTATAGGAGTTGCAGAAACCTATGATTTTATTGTTGAGATCCCACAAGATGGAAAGATTGAATTTAGAATTACCGCACAAGATGGATCTGGAATGGCATCGGCCTTTTTAGGATCGGGGAAAGTTTTAGAAGCACAAGATGTTCCAAGGCCAGATAAAATTGCTATGATGCAAAAAATGGCAAAGATGAAAATGAAAATGGGGGCTCCTGCTTTAAAGTACAATCCTGGTAAAGATGAAAGCCATGAGATGAAAGAGGAATATGGGATGCAGATGGATGGAATGGAAATGAAGAAAGATACCATGACGATGAACAGCTCCAAGATGAACCATTCTAAGATGGATATGAAGAAGGATACCATGATGATGGATCATTCCAAGATGGACATGGGAAATACATCAAAAATAGATATGAACGGTGATATGAAGATGGGTGGTATGCAGGGAATGGACCTGCCTGCCGGCGAGGCAGGTATGTTTTCTGAATATAATTACGATTACTTAAAATCTCCTGAAAAAACTACTTACGACAAGGATGTTCCAGTAAATGAGATCTTATTAAATCTTACCGGAAATATGAACAGATATATTTGGAGTATGAACGGAGTACCGCTTTCAGAAACAGATAAGATAAAAATTAAGGGAGGGCAGGTTACCAGAATAACTTTAAACAACCTTACTATGATGCATCACCCTATGCATTTACATGGGCATTTCTTTAGAGTGATCAATGAAAATGGAGAGTACTCGCCATTAAAGCATACGGTAAATGTGCCACCGATGGGAGAGGTTACAATAGAGTTTTATGGGAACGAGTATGGCGATTGGTTTTTTCATTGCCATATCCTATACCATTTGATGGGTGGTATGGCCAGAGTAATTAGTTACGACACACCACGGGATGTAAGAATGAAAGGGTACCCAGTTTCAAACCTTATTGCAGAAACCAATAAATATTATACATGGGGAATGGTAGATGCTGCATCGCATATGACCGAGCTAAATTTTACAACATCCAACATTCGAAACCAGTTCAATGTAACAGCAGAATATGGATGGAATGAGAATCTGGAAGCCGAAGTGACATACGAACGTTATCTACACGATTATTTAAGGGTTTTTGGTGGTGTGAACATTGAAAATGAAATGGAAGACAGCTTGGATGAAATTTCGACCACAGCAATTGCAGGAATTCGATATTTGACACCGTATCTCTTTAATCTTGATGTGCGGATAGACAGCAAATTGCGACCGCAAATCAGTTTAAGCCGTGAAATACTAATTTTTCCAAGAACAGCCATTTTCGGCAGTTATGAATACCAAGCAGATTTTGGTTGGGTGGACGACCTTCCTGCCGGAGATAATTTCGTAAACGAAGTTACTTGGAATGCAGGTGTAGAATATTTTTTATCCCGAAACTTTTCATTGATGACAAGCTACGATAACCGTTTTGGTACGGGTGGCGGACTATCCGTGAGATTTTAATGAATTTCGACAATATTATATAAACGAGTATTAATCTAAATTCAAATCAAAATGAAAACAATTGTAAAAATTTTAATGATTATCGGAGCAGTTGGTACAATGGTTAGCTGTAAATCAACCTTTAATGCCACTGAAACAATGGAAACTCAAGCCAATCGAAATGCTGTGTACCAGGAAATAATTTCGAATCCAAGCCAATTTAGCGAGTTTATCGACCTGGCACAACAAGATGCAGGGGCAAGAAAGATAATGATGCAGAACCATATGCAAATGATGGAATCTGGGAATATAAAAATGATGATGGAGAAGAACCCCGAAATGAAGGAGAAAATGCAATCCCATATGCAGATGATGATGGAAAAAAATCCGGAAATGATGCAAAAGATGCAAGCCAAAATGCTCGATAAAATGATGGAGAATGAAATGGGGCGTAAAATGCTGATGGATGAAATCCATAACAACGAAATGATGAAAAAGGAATTGAAAGCAAAGATGATGCAAATGATAAATGAAAACCCTGAAATGAAGGAAGAAATGATGGATAAGAATTCTGAAATGATGAAGAAGATGAAAGGGAAAATGAAAAATGAAGGCAAATAAATTCCTGCCCTTAAGATTGGAATAACTAAAAAGGAAAACAATTAGTTAACAATTAAACTATACAATTATGATGATGTGGTGGTGGATACTGATACCGGTTGTGCTTGTATTGTGGGTATTTCTGTACAATGGAAGAAATAGTCAAGATACCGTGAAGAAGGAAAATCCTATGGATATTCTGGACAACCGATTCGCCAAGGACGAAATATCCAAAGAAGAATATGAAGAACAAAAACGAACGTTGAACAGTAAAAATTAAAACAATCAAAGTCACTTTTGAAGAGATTATCGATGAAGTAACTCAAGGATTGAAAGAAGAAGGTTTTTGCATACTCACAGAAATTGATATAAAAAAAACATTAAAGAAAAAACTTGAGGTAAACTTTAAAAAGTATAGAATACTTGGAGCTTGTAACCCTCCCTATGCACATAAAGCTTTGCAAGCAGAAGATGAAATTGGAACGATGTTG
Organism: Gillisia sp.; assembly: GCA_041688725.1. Classification (GTDB taxonomy): domain Bacteria; phylum Bacteroidota; class Bacteroidia; order Flavobacteriales; family Flavobacteriaceae; genus Gillisia. Next base: position 925 of record JBDNHN010000568.1, on the reverse strand, counting down.
CCCTGTAATGTAATTGTATAGGAAATTGAAGCAGGAGTTATTGAGGTAGCCGCGGTAAACCCAATGGCAAAGGAGCTGTTGCGTCATCAGGGGCACTATTAATGGCTTGCTTTGGGGAATTGTTGCGTTAATAGTTGTTGAAGTCGCCCTTAATCAATTCTTTAACCCTTAAAAATTAATAATTAAAACCCTTTAAAAACCACCAGAAATATGAAAGAATTAAAAGCATTTGTACGGCTAACAAGACTCACAGACATCGTTAAAAATCTTAGGAAGGAAGGCTTTTACGGCCTGACGGTTTTTGAAGGGGAAGGAACGGGCCATTTTGCAGACAACAGAAAGGAATGGTCATCACTTTCACATCCTTTTTCACATACTAAAATAGCCAAGATAGAAATGGTTATTCATGATGAGGCGGTAAATAAAGCGATGCGAATCATTCATGAAAACGGTAAAACAGGATATCCCGGGGACGGAATTATATACACTACGGAAGTTTTATTTCCCGTAAAAGTAAAAACCCTAAAACCTGATGAAATCAAATCAAACAAAAAATAAAAATGAAAACGAAGAAAGTTGAATAATACAACTCTAAATATTAACAAAAACATAAGATCATGAAACAAAAACTCAAAATTAATGGAATGTCTTGCGGAAGCTGCGAACAAACGGTAGAAAAAGCTTTACAAGGAGTAAATGGCGTTACCTCAGTGCAAGTTAGCATGAGTCCGCCAGAAGCTGTTATTGAAACAGCCGATTCTGTAACTGTAAAGCAACTTAATTCCGCTTTATCAAAGGCTGGTAATTATAGCATTGGTGAAGATGAACCAACAACCCCAAACAAAAACAAAGGTGGATGTTGTTGTGGATAGCCTAAACAATTATGTGAAAGGTCATAGTGAAAAAACAATTTCTATTATTGAAT
>JBDNHN010000567.1:0-3900 GCA_041688725.1 Gillisia sp. | reverse complement strand
GGACACGCCTTTCAGGTATTGCGAGGGAAATATGACAATCCGGACGATCCCGGGGAAATAAGTCATTTTCAGGCTTTATCAACCGCATTGGCGGCAACTATTGGAATGGGGAATATTGCCGGAGTAGCTGTAGCGATCGCAATTGGTGGTCCGGGAGCTATTTTCTGGATGTGGGTAAGCGCCATTATTGGGATGGCGACAAAATTTTTCACCAATAGTCTTGCGGTGATGTACCGCGGAAAAGACAGTGAAGGTAATATACAGGGTGGTCCTATGTATTTTATAATGGAGGGCTTGGGGAAAAAATGGAAATCCTTAGCAGTTTTTTTTAGCGTAGCCGGACTGGTAGGTGCATTGCCGGTATTTAATGTAAATCAGTTAACTCAGGCTATCAATTATATTCTGCTCACCCCCAACGGTATTGAAGTAGATTTTACCAGCAATTTAATCATAGGTGTTGTGTTGGTTGGGATCTCATCTGTTGTAATATTTGGAGGACTTAAAAGAATAAGTAAAACGGTTTCAAGACTGGTTCCGGGAATGGTGGCACTTTACTTTATTTCTGTTTTGATAATTCTTTTTATGCATGCCGATCTGGTGCCGTATTATTTTGGACTGATTTTTAAAGAGGCTTTTACTGCCGATTATTTTCTTGGAGATTCATTCCTTGGGGGAGCACTTGGCGGACTGATCATTTTAGGAATTCGTCGGGGAGCCTTCTCAAATGAAGCCGGGATAGGAACGGCCCCAATGGCTCACGGAGCGGCCAAAACAAACGAACCTATACGCGAAGGCCTGGTGGCAATGCTTGGGCCTGCAATAGATACTTTAGTGGTTTGTACCTTGACGGCTCTTGCCATCCTGGTGACAGGGGTATGGAAAACAGCAGCGGTGGACGGAGTAAGCCTTTCAGGTGTAAGCCTTACCGCAGCAGCATTTAGTGAGGCTATTCCTGTTTATGGGCAATATCTGTTACTTCTTTGTATCGCAGTTTTTAGTATTTCCTCCCTTTTCTCCTATTCTTATTACGGGACTAAATGCCTGTCGTTTTTGATTGGAGCCGATAAAAAACACTATTACAATTATTTTTATGTACTGAGTATCTTAATGGGAGCCACAACCACTTTAAGCCTAATGATCAACTTAATTGACGGCTTCTTTGCACTGATGGCGATTCCTACTATGGTTTCAACCTTAATATTGGCACCAAAAGTTCTGAAGGAAGCAAAAAAATATTTTGAAAAAATGAAGCTGCTTAAAAGAGAAAAAATGGTTTGAAGCAGTTGCCTTGATCCTCATTTCAGAAAAAAATTCAGATTTTACCCAGGAAACATTAGTTTAAGCCTTTTTTAGCTGAATGCTACACGACACTTTTCAGTCTGGCTTTTTAGGGCAAGTTCAATTACTTTAATTACATCCCTGGCTTCTTCCGGTTTTACCAGTAAATCTTCTTTTCCGGTAATGGCGTTATAAATGTTCTGATAGAATTTAGTGTAATTTCCACGTTCACTTTTTACAGATAAGGATTCTTCCACAGTATTTAATTTACCCCAGATTTCCTGTGGTTCCATTCCCCATTCAGGCAAATCTTTTGGTTTTAGGCCCAACTTTAAAGATTCCTCCTGTGAATCTTCTCCGTATTTTAAAAAACTGCCATTGCGTCCATGAATACTAAAAGTGGGGCCTTTTTCTTTGACAAGCATTCCGGCCTTCAGGCTTACTTTTAGGTCTGGATAAAAGAGCAATACTTCAAAATTATCAATAACCTCTGAATTTTTCCGTTGAATCCGTAAATCGGCGAAAACCTCTGTTGGAAAGCCGAACAAAATCAAAGCCTGATCTATGAGGTGACTGCCCAAGTCAAATAGAATACCGCTGCCCGGAATCTCCTTTTTTTCCTTCCAACCATCTTTCACTTCGTTTCTGAACCGGTCAAAATGTGCTTCATATTCCACAATTACACCCAGTTTCTTCTCTTTCAGAATTTTTTTAATGGTAAGAAAATCACTGTCCCAGCGTCTGTTGTGGTGTACACTTAAAATCCTGTTATTTTTCCCAGCCAGTTCGATCAACTCATTCGCCTCGGAAACAGTAGGGGTAAAGGGTTTTTCTACCACTACATGTTTTCCTGCCTTCAAAGCTTTTTCGGCATATTCTTTATGAAGATGATTCGGTATTGTAATTACTACAAGTTCAATTTCAGGATCTTCGGTAATTTCTTCAAAATCTGCAACAACTTTGGCACTGGGAAAATCCTTTTTTGCAGCAGCTATATTTTCATTGTTGGCGGTCATAATTTTTGTGATCTCAAATCCCTCCACACTGGAAATATCAGGGGCGTTATAAATCCTTGCACCCTTTCCAAATCCTACTATTGCAACTTTAATCTTCTTCATAAGAGTCATTATTTCTAAAACACAAGGTTTCACTTTTCTTGAAACTCTCTCCTAACAAGATGATTTTATATAAAAAGGACCCAGAATAAGTTCTGGGTCCTTTTTAATATTTTAATTAATTCTTCTGCTCGATAAGAGTGTCATTAAACAGTTTTAAAATTCGTTTGTATTCATCGGTCCAGCTGCTGGGTTCAACAAATCCGTGATCTTCTACCGGATATACTGCCAGTTCCCAGTTTTCTTTTCCCAATTCTATAAGACGTTGTGAAAGCCGCACAACATCCTGAAAATGCACGTTCACATCCACCATTCCGTGTAAAATAAGCAGGTTTCCTTTTAAACCTTCAGCAAAATAAATAGGAGAGGAGCGCCTGTATGCGATTGGATCGTTTACGGGTTCATTTAGAATGTTGGAAGTATAGCCATGGTTATAATGTGCCCAGTCTGTTACCGATCTAATTGCGGCTCCAGATTTAAAAGTGTCGGCTTCATTGAACAATGCCATCAGGGTGATAAATCCGCCATAACTTCCACCGTAAATACCAATGTTTTCACCGTCAATTCCGTGTTCTGCCACGAGATATTTCGCGCCGTCCACCTGATCGGAAAGATCTTTCCCGCCCATATGCCTGTAAATTGAGGTTCTCCAATCTCTCCCGTATCCTGCGCTGCCACGGTAATCTACATCTAAAACAGTATACCCCAGATCGGTTAAAAGATTATGGAACATATATTCCCTGAAATAACCTGACCACCATTTATGCGCGTTTTGCAAATAACCTGCGCCGTGTACAAAAATAACGGCAGCCCCGGTTTTTGCATTTGCTGTTGGTTTATACAATCTTGCGGGAACCATAGTTCCGTCTTCTGCCTGGAATTCCACCATTTCCGGGTCTCTCCAGTTATACCCTTTAAATTCCCCCGATTGTCCCGAAGTGAGTTGTTCTGCTTTGGAATTGACCGAAGTTTTCTTTAGATAGAGTTCCCATGGTTTGTTGCTGTAGGAATACAGGATCGCCATTTGCTTTTCGTCCGGGGAAAGATATATCTCGTTGTTCCCTGTCATTTGAGTCAATTTTTCCATGTTGCCTCCCATTATAGGCATTTTGTAAAAATGTCGTTCTCCCGGATGCACTTCAGAAGTGGTTAGAAACCACTGTTTTTGGTCATTTGACAATTTCGGATCAAACACCTCAAATTTTCCATGGGTCAAAGCTTTCTTATCTCCTGATTTCACATCCAATATGTATAAATGAGAATATCCGGTTTCTTCAGATTGGAAATAAATATGCTTATTGTCCGGCAACCAGCCTAAAGTTGCACCGTCAGAGGAATATCCAATTCCCGGGCCATTGATCCAGGCCTCATCTCTCTGCCGATCTAAACTTTTTAATTCTCCTGTTTCCAGATCCAGTAAAGTAATCCATCTGTCCTTATTGTCCAGGGAACGCAACTCCAGAATGGCTTCTTCTCCATTGTCAGAAAAATAAGTTCTGGAAGGAAT
>JBDNHN010000566.1:0-7889 GCA_041688725.1 Gillisia sp. | reverse complement strand
GTCAATCAAAAATTTAATTCAGAAAACGGACAATGATAATTGATGATCTGAAATTTGTAAGGCTGAATTCCGGCGATGTTAAAAAACTGGAACAAATCAGCAAACAAACCTACTTTAATGCATTTTCACAGGGAAATTCCCTTGAGAATATGCAGGCTTATTTGGAGAGTTCTTTTTCTGAAGAAAGATTATTGAAGGAGCTTAAGGAATCAAATTCAGAATTTTATTTTGCTAAAATGAACCATAAAACCATCGGATATTTTAAAATCAATTTCGAAACAGCGCAAACAGATCTGTATGATCGCAATGCTATGGAACTGGAAAGAATTTATGTGATAAAGGAATTTCAAGGTAAAAATAATGGTCAGAAACTATTGAATAAAGTCCTGGGGATTGCCAAAAAAAATGAGATGGATTATTTGTGGTTAGGAGTTTGGGAGAAAAATGAAAGCGCGATCAGGTTTTACGAAAGGAATGGTTTTTTTGTAACAGGATCTCACCCTTTTAGAATGGGGGATGAAATTCAAACCGACCTGATTATGAAACTTTTCTTGAAATAGCAACCACAGGTTGATTTATAAAAAACCTAAGAACATTTTATATTTAGCAGGTAATATTGTCGAATATTGAATAGGATAAAGAAACAGATAAAATGAATTATGGGATATAATATTGTGCTTATTGAACCGGAGATTCCAATGAATACCGGAAATATTGGTCGGTTGAGCCTGGCATCGGGATCGACTTTGCATTTGGTGAAACCCTTTGGTTTTGAGTTGGACGATAAAAGGGTAAAACGAGCCGGACTTGATTACTGGAAGCATATTTCCCTAAAAATTTACGATAGTGCAGATGAATTTTTCAAAATAAATAAAGATCAGAAAATGGCGTTTTTCTCAAGCCACGGAGAGAAAGAGTATTATGATATTGACTATACCGATGAGATGTTCCTCATTTTTGGAAAAGAATCCGTCGGATTATCTTCTGAAATCATAGAAAGAAATCCGGATAAGTTATACAAGATCCCTATTTTCAGTCCTCATATAAGAAGTTTAAACCTTGCAAACGCAGTGAGTGTTGTAGTGTATGAGGGAATAAGAAGACTAACCCCGATGCCTCGGGGCTAAATCCCGGATTCAAAATCCAAAAATCCAAAATCAGTTAACTGCAAGGAAAGCCGATTTTTGATTATTTGTTACATCTCAAATCTATTCAAAGTCTTAAATTTATTTTTTTGTCAAGGCTTCTTCGGGGAAAGGAAAGACAATGGTTGAATTTTTTTCTGCGGCGATATCTGCCAAGGTTTGGTAGAGTCTTAATTTAATAGCTGAAGGCGATTGGTCTATCAGTTTCCCTGCTTCCAGAAGTTTTCCCGCTGCCTGTTCTTCTGCCAATGCAAGAATAATCTGTGATCTCCTTGAACGTTCGGCTTCAGCCTGCCCGGCCATCATGCGTTTCATGTTTTCAGGCAATTGAATATCCTTAATTTTCATGCCAACTATTTCAATTCCCCATTCCCGGGTTTCCTGTTCTACATTGTCTTTAATATTATCTCCCATTTCTTCCCGTTTGGATAAAATAGTGTCCAGTTCCACTTTTCCGCAAACATCCCTTAAAGCGGCCTGGGAAAGTTGCGCAATGGCGTAATTATACTCTTCCACTTCCAGAACGGCCTTTTCCGGATCGTTAATTCTGAAGAAGACCACTCCGTCAATACTACAAGGAACATTATCCATGGTCATTACTTCCTGGGAAAGTATGTTGATGGTAATTACGCGAATATCTACAATTTGAACGGTTTCAACTATGGGGATAATCCATCTGAATCCGGGTTGTAGTACCTTTATGTATTTCCCGAATCTGAATTTTAAGGCTCTTTTGTATTCAAAAACTATACGAATGCCGCTAAGTAAAAATAAGCCAAATATAATACCGAAAAGTGCTGATGGAACCATGCTGCCAGGATTAGATTAATAATTGAAAATTTCAATCCATTTAAACAGGACTTGAATGAATAGCTTTAAACATTTTTACTTTAAAGCGCCAGTTTGTTGATATTAAGTCATTTAAAATCAACCTTGGAAATCCATAAAATCTTAAATTGATGAAATTAACCTAATAAATTTAGGAAAAATTAAGTAAAGAAACAAAATACGAACTGCTTATTTCAATGATTCTGGGTTTTCATTGTTTGATCAGGAATAAATCAAAATTGATTTAAAAGAATCAGTAAATTTAAAAGGGGCAGGCCCATGTGTTTACCCAATAAAAAAAATACAATGCCATAAGGAAATACATTCTTAATAATCCCCGAAATTGGATTGTAGACAAACTCAGATAAAAAAAGAGAATCGAAAAATGATCAAATTAAACAAGCTTCACATATATTGACAAGAAATTAATGGATTTAACCAATCCCGAATTTTCAAAGCGGATATTTGCAAACCTGAATTTATTAGATGAAAGTGTAATTTGAGCTTTTTAGCAGAAAAGCAATTAACTTGCGACAGATTTCGAAAAATACTGACAATGCCGGAAATAGTAAACGATAAAAAAGTTTTCACTTTGCTTGAGGTTACAAAGAGCATTCAAAAAACGCTTGCCGAGAGGTATAAAAGTGTGTATTGGGTGAAAGCGGAAATGAATAAATTAAATTATTACAGCCATTCGGGGCATTGCTATCCGGAATTGGTTGAGAAGGCTAATGGAAAAGTGATCGCCCAAATTAAATCGATTTTATGGAAGAATGACTACATAAATGTAAACAACAACTTCCTGAATGTCCTGAAGGAGCCTTTAAAAAATGGCATTAAAATATTATTCCTCGCTAAAATTTCATTCGATCCATCTTATGGGCTCTCCCTGAGGATTATCGATATAGACCCGAGTTACACTTTGGGGGATCTTGAAAAAGAAAAGCGGGAAACTATTAAAAGATTGAAATCTGAGGGGATCTTCAACAGGAATAAGTTGCTGCAAATCCCGTTGTTGCCAAAACGCATCGCGATTATTTCGGTTGAAACCAGTAAGGGTTATGCCGATTTTTTGAAAGTCCTGGAAACAAATTCCTGGAACTATAAATTCTTTCATTTTCTTTTTCCTTCTTTGCTTCAGGGAGATCGGGCAACAGTTTCCATCAAAAATCAATTGAAGCGGATAAAAAAAGTCAGGGGACATTTTGACGTGGTTGCAATTATTCGTGGCGGGGGAGGAGATATTGGGTTGTCCTGTTACAACAATTATGAACTCGCCAGGGAAATAGCATTATTTCCAATTCCGGTAATTACCGGGATAGGGCACGTTACAAATGAAACGGTTGTTGAAATGATTTCATTTTCCAATGCGATCACACCAACCAAAATAGCCGAATATCTGCTTCAGAAATTTCATAATTTTTCGGTTCCGGTCCAAAAGGCAGAAGAAAAGATCAGGGATAAGTCAAGACGATTGCTAAGTGATGAAAAAACTAAATTCGGATCTGAGATAAAGCTATTCCGCTCGGTGACAGAAAATATATTGATAGGAAACCGAAATCAGATCAAAGAAAATATCAATTCATTGGTTCAGCAAACCACATTTAGGTTTAAAAATGAAAAGGAATATTTGCGAGCCGGCAGGGAAGAAATTAAAAGGGGAACTCTTAAAATTTGCGCTGCAGAAAAACTGGAGATCAACGGATTTGCTTTAACTATGAAGAAAGATGTGATCTCCCAGATAATTCAGTCAAAGACAGCATTGAATAATATGGAAAAAAATATTGAAAATATGAGTCCGCAGAGCGTCCTAAAACGTGGTTACAGCATCACAATGAGCAATGGGAAAGCCATAAAGAGCACCAAAAATTTAAAAGAAGGCGACGCATTGGAAACAATAGTTTATGAAGGACGTATTTTTAGCCTGGTAAAATCATCGAAAAAAACAATAGAATAATGAGCGATATTCCTACATATACAGAAGCCTTTGACGAATTGCAAAGCATCGTTTCTGAAATTGAACTGGGTGAAATTTCAGTAGATGAATTGTCTGAAAAAGTTAAAAGAGCTGCATTACTTATTAAGTTATGCAAACAAAAACTCACTTCAACCGAGGAAGACGTTGACAGGATCATGGGGGAATTGGACACACCCACAACTGAAAATGATGCACAACAAAACGGAAGTTAACTGAGTTTTTGGGTTCCAGTTGAAGTTAAATACCTTATTTTAAGAGTTCCAACTTAAATTTAGGCAGGTGTTAAAGCAAATTTATAATTTGAGGAGCATTCTGATTGAGAAAAAGCTGTTTTAAGAAATTAATATTAAAAAAAATCTATGAAATCATTTACAATCCAAGAGATCAATGAGATCTTAGAAGGGGAATTGGTGGGAAATACCAATCACGAGATTAATGGGCCCGAAGAAATGGAGAGGGCCGGGAATAATCAAATTACAATTATTGGAAGCCAGAAATATGCGCGGCAATGGGCACATTCCAAGGCCTGTGCTGCAATTGTCAATGAGAAACTGGATTTTGAGCCCGGTGAGAACCGTGCTTTGATCAAAGTAAAAAATGCAGATTTGGCTATGGCTAAATTATTGGCGGTTTTTGCTCCTCTACCACCTCAATTTGACCAGGATATTCATCCCACTGCGGTTGTCCATGACACGGCAAGCATAGGTAAAGGCTGCAAGATTGGCGCAGGCTGTTTTGTGGGAAGGAATGTTGTTTTGGGTGAGGAAGTTATTTTATATCCCAATGTTACCATTATGGACGAAACCAAAATTGGTCAGGGCACTGTTGTTTGGCCGGGAACTGTAATTAGGGAACGCTGTGAAATAGGCAGTTTTTGCATTTTTCATATCAATGTGAGTATTGGAGCCGATGGTTTTGGATACCGTCCAAGTGAAGATGGAAGGGGTTTGATCAAGATACCTCAAATTGGGAATGTAGTTATTGGAAATGCTGTGGAAATAGGCGCAAATTCCTGTGTGGATCGCGGAAAGTTCAGTTCAACAATAATTGGCGATGGTTGTAAAATTGACAATCTGGTGCAGATCGCGCATAATTGTATTATGGGGAGATCCTGTATTATGGCCGGGCACAGTGGCCTCGCAGGTTCTGTTACTCTGGGAGACGGTGTTATTGTTGGCGGAAGTGCTTCGATAAGCGATCACGTAACTGTTCATTCAGGAGCGGTGGTAGCAGGGGGATCGGGTGTAATGAATGATGTCGCAGCGGGGAAAACTGTTTTGGGATATCCTGCAACAGATTCTAAAAATATGCTTAAACAATGGATAGCATTGCGAAGGCTCGTTAAAAATTAAATTAAAAATAAGCACTTGCCAAAACCAGGAAGATCCATAAATCCCAACAAAATAAATTTTAAGGAAAGCTTTGCTTCCCTGAGGTTTGTGCCACGGTTTTTTAAGGAAATAAAGGGCGTTAACCCGTTTTTGTTCTACATCAATCTGCTTTGCAGGATAATAAGCGCTGTTTTGCCGGTAGTAATCCTTTGGATCGGTAAAATGATTATTGACGAGGTTGTGCTGCAAATGGCAGCCGATATCAAAGAAATGGATAGACTATGGCTCTTGGTGGGGGTAGAGTTTGGCGTGGCAATAATTTCCGATTTACTTAGCAGGGCGATTAGTTTGACCGATTCATTGCTTGGGGACCAGTATTCCATTGATACATCAGTAAGGATAATTAAAAAAACATCAGAACTGGATCTCGATCAATTGGAAGATTCAGAATTTTACGATAAACTGGAAAGAGCACGACAGCAAACCACCGGCAGGGTTGGGCTCATGTCCAATATTCTTACCCAAGGCCAGGATGTGATTGTTATTTTATCATTGCTGGCAGGGGTTGTGGTATTTGAGCCCTGGCTTATTATCTTGCTGGTAGTATCCATTATTCCCACTATTTTACATGAAATAAAATTCAGCGGCACAAGTTATTCCCTTGCCAGAAGTTGGACACAGGAACGCAGGGAACTGGATTATTTGCGCTATGCCGGCGCAAGTGACGTGACCGCCAAAGAAGTAAAGCTCTTTGGACTTTCAAATTACATTGCGGAAAGATTCAAAGTGCTTTCAGATAAATATTATCTTCTAAGTAAAAAATTGGCAAAACAACGTGCCGGCTGGGGTTCTTTCTTTAATGTGATAGGGACCGGTGCCTATTATGGCGCCTATGTTCTCATTGTTTTCAGGACGGTTGCCGGGATATTTACCCTGGGAGACCTCACATTTTTATCCGGTTCCTTCAACAGGCTGCGTTCCAAACTTCAGGGCTTTTTCACCAGGTTTACGGCAATTACCGAAAGCGCCCTTTACCTGCAGGATTATTTTGAATTTTTGGACTTAAAATTCGAAGAGAATCCTTCAGAAGGAAAGTTGACTCCGCCGGAAAAGATCACAAAAGGCTTTGAATTTAAAAATGTAGGTTTTAAGTATCCAAAATCTGAAAGATGGGTTGTCCGGAATATTAATTTTGAATTAAAAGCTGGGGAAAAATTGGCCTTTGTGGGAGAAAATGGTGCCGGAAAAACCACTTTGATCAAACTCTTACTTAGATTTTATGAACCGACAGAAGGGGAAATACTATTGGATGGAATCCCTGTGAAACAATATAATAAAACCAAATATCAGCGATACTTCGGAGTAATATTTCAGGATTTTGTAAAGTTTGAACTTACGCTTCGGGAGAACATTGCAATGGGCGAAATTGGCGAGATCGGAAATCAGCTGAGAATAGCAAATGCAGCTGAAAAAAGTCTTGCAGATCAGGTAGTTTCAGAATTGCCAAAGGGATACGATCAGCAACTCGGGAAACGGTTTAAACAGGGGAAAGATCTTTCCGGAGGGCAGTGGCAAAAGATCGCTATCGCCAGGGCTTATATGAAAGATGCCGAGGTGTTGATCCTGGATGAACCAACTTCATCCCTTGATGCCAGGGCAGAAACTGAAGCTTTTAAAAGGTTTATTAAACTAACCGAAGGAAAAACCGCGGTGATCATTTCGCATAGATTCAGCACCGTTCGAATTGCAGACAGAATTATGGTCTTAAAGGACGGTGCTGTACTTGAAATTGGGACCCACCAAGAATTGATGCAAAACAATAAATTATATGCCGAATTATTTAATCTTCAGGCAGCCGGGTATCAGTAAAAAATCTTATTTAATTGATGTTTTATTATCATTTTAGACGTGAAGCGGTTGAACTTGCATAAAATTAATTAAATTTAATGTCTTTCATAGTTCGAAAACCTCTAAAAACATTTAAGATGAAAAAATCATTACTTGAGGCATTTCCTCAAGACAAAGAGAGCAAACACAATCTCAGCCTGAAGGGCTGACATAAAAACGTAAAATATGGGACAATCGTTATCACAAATGTATATCCACCTCGTCTTTAGAACAAAGTATGGACATCCCTATATTCAGGAAAATATTGAATCTAATTTACATGCCTATATGGCCGGGATATTAAAAAATATGGAGAGTCCTGCACTGAAGATCAATTCTGTTCCGGATCATATTCATATCCTATTCCGGCTTTCCAAGAATTATGCTCTTGCAAAAGTAGTGGAAGAGGTGAAAAAGCAATCTTCAAAGTGGATGAAGGAAAAAGGAATAAATGGTTTTACGTGGCAAATTGGATATGGAGCTTTTTCGGTAAGTAGTTATAAGGTAGATGTGGTAACAAATTATATAATCAGGCAAAAAGAGCATCATAAAATAGTGACTTTTAATGATGAGCTTGAAAAATTCATGAAGGAATATAATGTTACTGAGTATGATGCCAAATATTTTTTGGATTGATCCAGGGGCGATTCCCCTGGGATTAATGTTGCAGGCCTTCAGCCTGAAGATTTTGGGGAGAATTCTTTGGGGAATTTTTTTGAG
>JBDNHN010000565.1:0-3506 GCA_041688725.1 Gillisia sp. | reverse complement strand
CAAATAAAGCCGCAAGGGCTAAAATAAGTGTAAATTCATAAAATGGATTATCTGAAATTAAAGAGACCCAGTTCATTTTGAGAGTACTATTAATGGAATTGAATTACTGTAAACCAGATCATTGATCAGGAATTTTCTGAACAAGCTGTCTGTAAGTGCGCGTGATCCTTGCTGAACAACTAAAAAGGCATCCGCATGAACCTCCATATAATCTGTAATTTCTGAAAAAGCATCTTTCCCCTTGAAAGGATTCATCTCGGTATGGTATTCAGAATACATCAGTGTAAGCTGGAGCAGGTATTTGACGGATTCATCCTCAGCATCATTTTCGGTTATTACGCTGATAAACTCAATTTCTTTAATCTGTTCAGATAAATTGGACAGCAGAATATTGAATTGAGCAATGTTGATTGGGAATTTATAATTAACCACTACAATTAATTTTTGCGGAATAAAGATCTCTTTTTGAATTGGGATCGCCACGATCAATAATTTGGAATCTTCAATAACTTTTAGTGCGGTACTGCCTATAAAAATTTTCTTTTGGAGTCCTTTTCCCTGCAATCCCACAAATACCCAGTCAAAATAATGCTCGTTTTTAAGTTCCTCGAGAATTGTTAAAATAGCTTTTTCGCTAACCAGGAATTCCCCATCCTTGAAAAAGTATTTTTTGGTAAGTGCTTTCAATTCGTCTAATGCCTCCACTTTCTCGAGTCCAACTATTTGTTTTTTTAGGTCCGCGTCGGCCATAGCGGGTGAAAGTCCGGATACCTTATGAACAAAAACAACAGTTGCATCTATTATCATGGAGAATTCCGAAGAAAATTTTATTGAAGTCTCTGAATGGTCAGAGAAGTCAATTAGTGTGATGATTCTGTTTTTCCGGGTCATTTTCAATAAGATTTTAATCCGTATTTTATTTGTTTTCGGCCAGCAACCAATGGTTTTGACAGGTAAGGGGGGAGAATATGTAAACCTGGGGGAATTAAATTTCAATTTATACTCTAAAATAACGAATTTTAACGAATTTTCAGCGCTTTGGTTTCACTGATGTTTGGTTTGTATATATTTTTTCAGTCGATAATTATCACGAGGGTTCTACGATCTCCTTAATTTTTTCCAATATTGTTTTCCATCCTTGCAGGCTATGTGATTGTGCCTGTTCATTGGCAAATCCCTGCTGCTTCAATTTCAGGATGGAGCTGTTGTTCTGAGAGGAAACTTCGAAAGTTACTTCAGAGTAATTCTCTTTCTTGTCTTCTAAACCGGAAAACCTGCTCCAATATTTATAACAAAACAATTTGTTGGGAACAAAATCAATAATGAATCCTTTGTCCTGATAAGGTTTTCCTTCCCATTTGCCCTGAAAAATGATCGGGCTTCCGGACTTCCATTCTGAAATGGCTTCTGTACCATACAGATATTGTTTGATTTTTTTCGGATTTATCAATGCATCCCAAATTTTTTCCGCGCTTGAGTCAATTTTAATTTGATGTTCTACTTTCAGATTCTTTTTCATTGCTGATTTTTTTTATTTGGTGATCAATATTCAGTGTTCTAAAAAGTTTTTAATTGCCTTCAAATTTGCCAATTTCAACCTTTGGGGTAAAGAAAAATTTCTGGAGAACATCCCAGGTTTTTCCGTTGTGTTTAAAAAGGAAAAAACTTTCAGTTTCAAAAGATGCATGGAATTCCCTGTTTTTAAATTCGGCCCGGGCTTTACCAAAAAACTCAGCGCTTAGATCCCTGGAGGCAATGGTCATATGAGGATAAAACCTGGAAGGATCTTTATTTTTATTAACCCCCAAATTTCGGGAAAAAACCTCTTCCAGTTTGTTGTGAACCTCAATTATTGGATCGGGATATGAACATTTAACAAAAATGGCACCCGACTTAAAAGATTCAAAACCGGATAATTCAACATCAAATCCAGTGATCCGGTCTGCCAGTTCCTGTAGAGATTTTATCAGAAGTGGTTCCTCTTCTTTTATTATATTAAAAGGCATCTTAAGGGTAATATGTGCGGGTAATTTTAAGGCATGTTTTGCCTGATAGCGTGCTTCAATTTCTTTTTTGAAAGCTTTGATTTGCTCCCGGAGTCCATGTTGTGGTACAAGTGCGATAAAATAGAGGCTCATTTTTTTTCCTTTTTAGCTGATCTGTTAATATAAACATTCGCTTAAGCTCTAGTTTAATACTGCGTTGAAATTTTTTCTCATTCCTGAAAACTCTCTGGTTTTAGGTTGATAAAGCACTATAAAATTCAATTATTCCCTTTAGCGCTAGGGAAAATTAATTGAATTTTCGGCCTTTTATTCCTTCTGATCTGATCTGTTAATATAAACATTCACTCGGTATATTATCCTGATTTATATCATTTTAGGGTTTAATAATTTCCAATAACTTTAAACAGACTAAATGTTGCCACGTGCCTGTTGTTGCATTTAAATCAACCGGAGTAATATAGTAGTAAGAAGATGAATAAGCAGAATAAGCAAGATCAAAAGGAGAAACTTCCCGGGGAAAATATTCCAAAGAAATCACCCGGGGGTTCGATTGGCTATTGGATATATATCATATTTATTTTTTTTATTCTTTTTTCAATTTTCAATAAACCCGGGTCCAATACCGGGGAAATAAGCTGGCTCGAGTTTGAACAAAACATGTTAAGCGAAGGGGATGTCTCCAAAATTGTAGTTGTAAATAAAGAGGTAGCTGAAATTTTTATCAAGGAGGAGAAGATTGTAAATTCGAATTATCAGGATATATCCAAAGGCGTATTTCCATCTGGTGCAGGACCGCATTACCTGCTTCAGATAGGATCTGTAGAGAGTTTTGAAAACAAAATGGAACAGGCCCAAAAGGATTTTCCACAGGAAGAACGGGTTGATATAAAATATGAGAATCGCACCAATTGGCTTCGGGATTTTGCCTGGTTGCTTCCGCTTGTGCTTATCTTTTTGTTTTGGATGTTTTTGCTGCGCGGATTTGCAAAACGAGGCGGTATGGGTGGATCCATGTTTAATTTTGGGAAATCCACAGCAAAACTGATGGATAATACAACAAAAAGCACCGTAACTTTTATGGACGTTGCAGGTTTGAGGGAAGCGAAAGTTGAGGTGCAGGAGATCGTGAGTTTTCTTAAAAACCCAGAGGAATATACCCGGCTTGGCGCTAGAATCCCAAAAGGGATTTTGCTTGTTGGCCCAACGGGAACGGGAAAGACGCTTCTGGCAAAAGCTGTAGCCGGCGAAGCGGAGGTCCCGTTTTTTTCCTTATCAGGATCAGAATTTGTGGAAATGTTTGTTGGAGTAGGAGCTTCCCGGGTAAGGGATCTGTTTAAAAAGGCCAAAGAAATAGCCCCCAGCATTGTTTTTATTGATGAGATAGATGCGGTTGGAAGAACCCGAAGCAAAGCGAATTCATTTCAGTCAAATGATGAAAGGGAAAACACCTTAAATCAGTTGTTGACAGAAATGGATGGATTTGGTCCCAATACGGGGGTT
>JBDNHN010000564.1:0-4387 GCA_041688725.1 Gillisia sp. | reverse complement strand
TGCGCAATGCCATTGTATTGGCAAATTCCTCCAAAACAAGACTTAAATGTGCAAAATCGGGGGTTACGAATAACTGTGGTTGTGGTTTGGTAATATCGAATTCCAGTTTTGAAGCTTCTATGGTATAAGGCAGTTTTTTAACCTTATTTGTCATGCACCAAGCACTTTCACCAATAGAAGAAAGCAAGCCGGCACCATAAATTTTGGGGTTTTCCAATGATCCAATAAGTCCGTACTCAACTGTCCACCAGTGAAGGTTTCTTATTTGTGCCATTTCACTGGGTATACCCATATTATTTTGAAGGTAATTCACCTTTTCTTCAGCTTTTATGATATCTTCTTCGGAAGTATTTTCAGCTTCTTTTATAATTGAAAGATATCGGATGGCCTCATACATTTCATAGTCTTTTTCGCTGGAAATAGCTTTACATCCAATCTCCCCAAAACGTCTTAAATATTCGGCATATTCGGGATTTGCAATTATGGGAGCATGACCTGCGCCTTCATGGATAATATCTGGGGCAGGAGTGTATTCAAGATGTTCCAGTTGCCGGATATCACTTGCAATCACCAATACGTTATAAGCCTGAAACTCCATAAATGCCGCGGGGGGAATAAAACCGTCTACAGCTACTGCAGACCAGCCTATCTCCTTTAAAATCCGGTTCATTCCATACATATTCGGGATGCTGTCTATGGAGATTCCGGTTTGTTTTAATCCTTCCAGATAGGAGCTATGGGCTACTTTGCTCAGATATTGCACATTTTTGCGCATTACATATCGCCAAACTGCCTGGTTGATCGCGGTGTATTCCTCATAATTTTGCGGTTTTATGAATTGCCGCAAATGAATGGGAAGCCTGTCTATAATTTCATTTGATTCTATTTTTTCTGTCATAATAAACAATTTAAACCGGATCATAAAGATACAAAACACCAAGGAAAATTTAGGATCGTGAAGCAGATGATGTTTTAACCTAAAATTAAAAAAGCCTCCCGAAGGAGGCGTTAAATTATGATTATTTCTTAGTTCCCGGAGGATATTTTTCCAGGATTTTCTTTACAATTTCGTTGATTCGCTCCTGTTTTCGATTGACTTCCTGTGCAAGGGCTGCGGTTCCCATTCCCTGCCAAACCAATTCTTTCTTTCCGGCATCAATAAAATCGATATAAAGCGTTCCCTCGCTTGTGGTGCTTACCGTGTTTCGCCCTGCTCCCCAATACCAGGGATTCCAGCCCCAGCCGTAGTAACCGTACATGTTATCCTGATAAATATTGATGTTTTCTTTGGTTTTAGTGAAGATGCTCACCAATAGATTCGGATCTTCAGATTTTGTAAAACCTTTGGCTGTCATTTCAGTTTCAATGGCGCGTAGGATTCTTTTTTTATCCAGATCGGAAATTTCGGCTTTGTCGATACCCGGTTTGAAAAATGCGAAGGTTTTATATTGATTGAAATTGACATTTTGGTCATAATCTGTAGCTACTTTTACAGTGTTGCATGAAGTCATGAATACGCCAAAAAGCAGCAGAATGGTTGTAATTTTTAAGAATTTCATAATTCAGGTTTTAATTGTTCTTGGAATCTCAATCTAAAAATAGTGAATCTTCTACAATATTAGGCAAAGTAATTTTAAGTTTTGGTTCCTGTTCCATCGCACGTTTTATGGAAAAAATTGCTTCATCATTCCTCGCCCATGAACGCCTGGCTAAACCGTTATTTACATCCCAAAACAACATAGATCTCAACTTTTCTTCAGACTCCTTAGATCCATCAAGAACCATTCCAAACCCC
Organism: Gillisia sp.; assembly: GCA_041688725.1. Classification (GTDB taxonomy): domain Bacteria; phylum Bacteroidota; class Bacteroidia; order Flavobacteriales; family Flavobacteriaceae; genus Gillisia. Next base: position 2,592 of record JBDNHN010000564.1, on the reverse strand, counting down.
CCGTTCACAACCTCTCCCCAGCCTACACCACCACCATTGTGAATGCTTACCCAGGTGGCTCCTCTAAAGCTGTCCCCAATCACATTTTGAATAGCCATATCGGCTGTAAATTTAGAACCATCATAAATATTCGAGGTTTCACGGTAAGGGGAATCGGTACCGGAAACATCGTGGTGATCCCGCCCTAATATTACCGGATCAATTTTTCCTTCAGCAATGGCGTCATTAAAAGCTTTGGCAATTTCAATCCTGCCTATCGCATCTGCATACAGGATCCGTGCTTTTGAGCCTACAACCAGTTTGTTTTTTTTTGCATTTTTTATCCAATGAATGTTATCCTGCAATTGGGATTCGATTTCTTTTGGAGCATTAATTTTAAGTTTTTCCAAAACGGAAGCGGCAATTTCATCGGTTTTATCCAGATCAGCCTCATTGCCCGAGGCACAAACCCATCGGAAAGGCCCAAAACCATAATCGAAACACAATGGCCCCATAATGTCCTGCACATAAGATTGATAAGCAAAAGGAATGTCTTCATCTCCGCCCTCTTCAAAGTAAGAAGCGCTTACAAAATCCCCTTTTTTATTCTTATGAATTTTTGCCCCGGCGCGGGAAGCTTCCAGTAAAAAAGCATTTCCGTAATCGAAAAAATAAGTTCCTTTTGCGGTGTGCTTATTTATCGCATCGGTTTGCCTGCGCAGACCTGCCCTAACTTTTTCTTTAAATTGTTCAGGATCCTCAACCATTATTTCATTGGAAGCCTCATAACTCATCCCAACCGGATAATAGCCACCGGCCCATGGGTTGTGAAGCGAAGTTTGGTCTGTGCCCAAGTCTACAAAAATATTTTCTTTGTCAAAATGTTCCCATACTTCAACAATATTCCCGTGATATGCAATTGAAACCACTTCCTTATTTTCTTTTGCTTTCAGAACAAATTGAGTCAGTTTATTCAGATCAGAAATTATAATGTCTACCCAGCCCTGAGAATAACGGGTATTTACCGCCTTCAGATTTACTTCAGCGCAAACCGTTATACATCCTGCGATATTCCCTGCTTTGGGTTGTGCGCCACTCATTCCTCCAAGTCCGGAGGTGACAAATAATTTTCCGCTGAGATCTTCATTGTTTTTGGCAATTTTACGGCCTGCATTTAAAACTGTGATCGTTGTACCGTGCACAATTCCCTGCGGGCCAATGTACATAAAGCTCCCCGCAGTCATTTGTCCGTATTGGGTTACCCCAAGTGCGTTGTATTTTTCCCAATGATCCGGTTTGGAATAATTGGGGATCATCATTCCGTTGGTAACTACCACTCTGGGCGCGTTTTTATTGGAAGGAAACAATCCCATTGGGTGACCCGAATAAATTGCCAAAGTTTGATCTTCTTCCATCTGTGCCAAATACTTCAAAACCAGTACATATTGCGCCCAATTTTGAAAAACAGCACCATTGCCGCCGTAGGTGATCAATTCCTGTGGATGCTGTGCCACCTCCGGGTTTAAATTGTTTTGGATCATCAGCATAATGGATTTTGCCTGCAGACAATTTCCCGGGTAATCCTCTACCGGCCTTGCATAGATCTCATAATCGGGCATAAAACGGTACATATATATTCTACCATAGGTTTCCAGTTCATTTCTGAATTCGGGAAGCAGAGTAGTGTGATGTTTTTGATCAAAATATCTGAGAGCATTCTTTAATGCCAGTGTTTTTTCTTCTTCATTTAAAATATCCTTACGCCGGGGCGCGTGGTTCACGGAAGTATCATATGATTTTATAATAGGAAGTTCATCTGGAATTCCTTGTAATATCTGTTCTTTAAAATTCATGAATATTTTTTGTTTAGATCATTTTCAAAGTAGCATAAAATTAATTTACTTTCATATATTTATGCCTTGTTTTTTAAATTTACTTCGAAAATTAAATTATTATTAAATGAATAAATCAGCTTTCTATATTTTGATAATCTTAAGTATAATTTCCTGTAAAGATGGGGAAGAACCTTCAAATACAATTGAAAATATTGATAATAAAGAGACAGGGATCAATCTGAAGGAGCCAGAGTTTAATGAAGCACATACTTCCAGGAATTCCCTGGATTGGGATGGAATATACACAGGAGTGCTTCCCAGTGACGATTGTGAGGGAATGGACACTTCCATAAGTCTTAATAAAGACCAAACTTATCTGTTAAAACTGCGTTTCTTGGGTACTCCGGAAAAGGAAAGTAAGGAATTTATTTCTGAAGGGAAATTCACCTGGGATGAAAATGGCAGTAATATAACTCTGGAAGGAGCAAAAGACGGATCCCGAAAATTTAAAGTTGGAGAAAATTTCCTTATGCCGCTAGATAAAAATGCAAAGGAGATTGAAGGAGTACCCGGGAATAATTACAAACTCTTTAAATAATTGTGCTTCATTTCTTTTAAAAAAAATTATTTCAAAAGTCCCGTTTTTTTGTCAAAACCATAAGGGCAATGCCTGCAGCCACTTTGGCAACAGAAGCCGCGTTTTAAATGGTATTGTTCCGTAAAGCATCTGTAGCCTTCAGGGGTAAGATAATAATCACCTTCCTCCAGAGGAATTTTT
>JBDNHN010000563.1:0-3446 GCA_041688725.1 Gillisia sp. | reverse complement strand
TACGGAATAGATATATAATCAAAGAATCAACTGACCATACATCTCCCAGAACCCTCTTTTACATATCAAATTTAATATTCGTTTGAGATGGTAGGCTATAAAGATAAAGCCTACATCTGCAGAGGCTCATTTCTTTCCATTCTTGGGAAGAATGTGATAAAGCCCTCCCGAGGCTTCGGGACCTCTTTATCGTTCCAAAGGGATGCTCTAAAATGGCTAGCCTCCGTGGCGAGAAAGCTCTTTTGACTTTTTGAAATACGAAAAAAAGGCGAATGTGCCAGAACATCACTTCCGCTTATTTCATTAGTTCTTTCAATTGTTGTTCTTCTTTTTGATCTTCAATTAAATATGCTTCGACAGATTCATTCAGTTGGTCAAATTCTAGTTCTATTTGATATGACTTTAATTTTCCGTTTTTATGCTGTTTGGTCATTAATTCAAAAACATTGTTTTTATAAGTAGTATCATTATTTCCTAATAAATGCTCTCCTTTACTTTCTATCAAGTAAAGGATCTCTATTTCATCATTTTCTTTCTTTTTAGCAACTACAAAATCTGGTCTAATTTTATTTTCTCTCCAGCCTTGAATTGCATACCAGTTTTTTGCAACTCGGTTTCTAAACCAAAACAGAGTTGTTTCTTGTTTTTCTAAAATTCCAACAACTTTTTTCTCTAATGTATTTAAACTGGAGACTTCAACATCATTATATAAATTATACTCATATAAGTTAGGGGTATTGGTCGTGGTAATGACATCAGAATTTGGAACTTTAAAACCAATTTTTTCGTCATTTGTTATAGCTAATTTTATTTTTCCTTCTTCAATTTCTTTTTTAAATATATCTTCTTCACGATTTCTTTTATATTCTTCAATATATTTCACCAATAGGGCAGTAATGAAACTAAAATATTTTGTCAGTTTATCTTCTCCTAATTCAGTTTTTAGAATTCCAATCCATTCCAGAGCTATTTTTCTCGCTAAAAAGGCATTTTCGATATATTCGCAAAATCTTCTTGTAATATAAGATAGACTAATACTTGATTGATAGCTACCGTCAATTTTTTCAACTTGTGATTTAATTTTACTTTTTTCAACTATGGTAACACTAAACGTGTTTATTTCTTTATGTTCGTTACTTAAAGAATTTTTAATTGTTTCTATTTGTACCTTTGACAAAGTCAGTTTTTCAAATGCCAAATTAGGTTTAATATCTAAAGCATATTTGAAAGTCCTGAATTTGTTGTCTTTATCTAAAGTTTTAACCCAGACAGGAAGATAAAAAGCATATTCGTATTTTTTAAATTCATCTTTAATTTTTACCGTTTTCTTCGGGTTCACTTCTGGTTTATTTGAAACTTGCATTTGAGATACTAAATCTCCTAAACCTTCTTCTTCAAACCCTTTAATTACCTTGCTTAATAGTTCGCTTGTGTCACCTTTTGAGTAATAAACATAACTTTCATCTAATGCCGTTACTCCTGTTTTTTTTGCTTTTGGTTGTCTTAATATCCTTCCTATCAATTGTGTTACACCTGTATTTGAATTTACATTAGGAATTACTCCCAGAACATAAGCAAAAGAACAATCCCAACCTTCATTTAAGGCTTCTCTTGTTATGATATATCTAATTTCGCAGTCTTGCGAAAACAAGTTAATATCTTCTATATCATTTTTTGAGCTTGATTTTATTGCAATTTCTGAAGGATTAATTCCTTCTTCAATTAAATGTTCCTTTACATCTTCACTATGCACAAAACGCTTACCTCGTTGGTCTTTTCCTGTTCTTTCGCATTGTATTAAGGCAATTGGTCTAATGTATTGTCCAGATTCTCTTCTAAATTCAATTGCTTGTTGTTCTAAATTTCCCCTTTTTTGAATTATCGATTGAAGCATACCTTTCCAATCATTGTCAACTTTTCCAGGAGGTGGAATGATATGTAAATCCAATTTTACCATTTCTTCCTCTTTTAATTCTAGACCACTAACTACTGATAAATTGTTCATTCGTTCTTTAGGGGTAGCAGTAAGACCTAATATCATTTCTGGATTTAGATTGTCAATTGTTTGTTGTGCTAATGGCATAAATACCTTATGAAATTCATCAATAATTATAAATGGTTTAGAAACTCTAACAGCATTACCTAAACTAGTTATAAGTTGAGCTTGCTCTCCATTTTGCCACATCACGTCTAAATTAGGAACTTCCGTTAACCATTGATAGTGTAAATCATAGCGATTGTCTTGAGGGAAGAAACTATCAAATCCACCACTATCTTTAAAAACTCGTAAGGCGTCTGTAGAGTTGGAACGACTTACAGATTGAGCCATTATAAAAAGAATTACCAAATTCTCTTCTATATCTTTTTTTGATAATTTTTGTCCCTTTTCTGTAATAATTGTTTTGCCACCGCTGGCTTGGTCTAAAAGCTGACGATATGGATGACCTTTATCTCTTAATCGTTCAACAGTTTGTTTATAAATTATTTCTTTAGGAACTATCCATACTACCAGTCCGGTTTTCTTCTGGGCAAAAACAGTTTGGTATTCTTTAATTGCTTCTACAGCTAAAATCGTTTTACCACCACCCGTAGGGACTTTTAAATTTACTCTTGGATAAAATTGATTTAAACCATTCTTGCAATTGTCAGTGTAAGAAAGCTTTAGTTTTTCGTGCGTTGTTTGCACATAATTCATACTTGAAGCAACAACATTTCTCTGTTCTTCAGGAATGCTATTAATTATGCTTGCAAATGAATTTTTTGTTTCTTTCGCAACAGTTAAAAATTCTTTAATTTCTTTTACAACCCTTTGCTGGTATTTTTTTAAATACATATTTAAATTTTAGGATTATATTTTTGATTCTCTTTCAAACAAATTATAAGGAATAGAAACAAATTCTATTTGGTTATCTTCCATATATTCTGAATCTAAAAAACATGCAGGCGCATAAACTACGCGTCTTTTAGCTGGACTGCTTTTTACAATGTCTTCTGCAATATGGAGATTAAGAGCTAACCTAGACAATGAATCTATATCTTTTTCATAAATTAAGAAAAAGGCTTTTGCACCGTGATTACCTACAAAGTGTGTTTTATCATTAATACTTTTGGCTTCTGCTAAATGTTCCCCTGTACCTAAATAATAAATGTATTTTGCAAAATCATTATATTTTGGTAAAACCCCTTCAAGCATTTTTTCTGGGTCTATTGCACTGCCAACTCTAAAATATTTAAAACCACTTTCGTAATTATATTTTTCAATTGCACGTTTATTCCGTTCTCTAGTTATTTTCTCACAAATGTTTTTATTGGGTTCTTTATCGCTCGCCTCAGTCATTTGAACTAATATACATTTTCTGTTACCATCATCTTCTTTGTTTAGCTCGTTTACTGAGTGCATAGTTGTCCCTGACCCTGCAAATGAATCTAATATTAGAATATCATTT
>JBDNHN010000093.1:0-7546 GCA_041688725.1 Gillisia sp. | reverse complement strand
GACAAAGCAGAAAGTGAACAATTATCCTTTTTTTAATACCTTATTTTCAAAATTATGAGATCCTGAAACTTATATAACTGAATATCAAATAAATACAAATGGTAAATCCTGGAAATTAATTTTTACCGGACATTAATGTTTCGGAATTACCTTCAATTAAAAAGTTTAGAGCCCTGCTAAAATAAATTTCAGCAGGGCTCTAATTTTGTATGTTAGAGTAACGCGATAAAAATCAGGATTTATTCAGTTTCCTTCGGATTAAATTTGGCAGAAAACTTTTGGATATCGTCTCCTGAAGGAGATTCGAAAAGCTGCAGATCAAAATAGGGAACAGCGGCGATTAAATGATCAAAAATATCGGCTGCGATATATTCAAAATTTGCCCAGCGTTTATCCCTGCTAAAACATAAAATTTCTACCGGAATTCCCTGTGGGGTTGGAGCTAGATGGCGAACCATCAAATACAATTCCTTACTTATTGCCGAGTGATCGTGTAGATAGGCATCAGCATATTTTCTGAAGATCCCTAAATTAGTTTGGTTTCTTCCATTAATTGGCATTTCCTTATCGATATTATTGCTGGTGTTAAACTTATCGATTTCCTTTTGCCGGTGATTTAAATAAGGGGCGATGAGGGAGATTTTTTTCAGTCTTTCCAGATCTTCAGGAGTAACAAATTTCACAGAATTCTGTTTTATGAAAATAGCTCTTTTAATTCGTCTACCCGAAGATTCCTCCATCCCGCGCCAGTTTTGGAAGGAATCTGAGATTAAACTATAGGTGGGAATTGTTGTAAAAGTATTATCGAAATTCTGAACACGCACTGTGGCGAGATTTATTTCAGTCACATTTCCATCGGCCCCGTATTTACTGAAGGTGATCCAGTCTCCAATTCGCACGATGTCATTTACTGAAACCTGGATGGAGGCCACAAAGCCCATGATGGTATCTTTAAAAACAAGGAGTAAAATAGCTGATGCAGCTCCCAGTGAAATGGCAAAATTGATCACTGATTTTCCTGTAATTTCAGAAAATATGAACATAATGCCTACAACCCAAACAAAGATCATCAGAACTTGAATATAACTATCTATTGGTTTATCCCTGAATTCATCTTTGGTCCTTAGGTAATTTTTTGAGGTGCGCAACAAACTTCTGAAAATCCATATAATAAGAATAATAACATAAATATTTAGGACAAAAAGAATGACTTTAAGGCTGTATTCATGGTCCACCAGGATATAGGGAATTGTATAATATATCAATGTAATAGGGATGATTTGCCCTATATATCTTGGAAATTTACTTTTGACCAAAAAATCATCGAAAGTAGTTTGTGTTTTTGTGCTGAAGGCTCTAAAAGTTTCAACTACAAATCTTTTTATCAGGTAATTGATCAGAAAAACCAGAAGTACCAATATACCTATATTGATCGCTAAATTGAGATAGCTGGCCGCAACCACATTCATTCCCTGGCTGATAAGATAATCTTCAAGAATACAGGTTATATCTTTTATATCCATCAACTCTTTCATACTTTCAGGTATTTATTTTCGATATAAAAAGGACCGAAAGGCAGCACCGAACAGGCAATTGCAATAAATAAGGTTTTAATGGACCAGTTTAGTGGCTTGAACATCACAGCTGTTCCTGTGAGATAGGCTATAAATAAAACTCCATGGGCCATTCCAACAATTTCGACCATTTGAGGCAAGCCAAAAATATACTTTAAAGGCATGGCCAAAAATAACAAGGTTAAGAATGATATTCCTTCTAAAATACTTATCCATCTAAAAATTTTGATTTGATTATCAAAGTCCATAAAAATTTTATTTTGTGCAAATATAAATGTTATATGTAGAGTTTTTGCAGGAAAACGAGATTTAAACGAAAAATCCCGTTTATACCGGAATGCTAAAATTAACCTATAAATAACCAAAACTTATTTATATTTATAGAGTCAGTTTTGGTGTTTTTCCTAATTTGCATCAAATAAGAAAAAACATTCATGAAATCAAAAATATTAGTTACCGGAGGTCTTGGTTTTATTGGCTCCCATACAGTTGTGGCTTTACAGGAGCAAGGCTTTGATGTGGTTATAATAGATAATTTATCGAATTCATCCCTGGATGTATTGGCCGGGATCACGAAAATAACACAAATCTCACCTGAATTCGAAAATATTGATTTGCGGGATAAGGAAGCTGTTGTGAATTTTTTTGAAAAATATCCAAAAATAATCGGGGTCATTCATTTCGCGGCTTCCAAAGCTGTGGGAGAAAGTGTTGAAAATCCGCTGTTGTATTACGAAAATAACCTTGCCAGTTTAATTTATATTTTAAAGGAACTCAGTCAGAAAGATGAAGCAAATTTTATCTTCAGCTCTTCCTGTACGGTTTATGGTCAGGCTGATGCCTTGCCAATAAGTGAGAATGCACCTGTTAAAAAAGCTGAATCCCCATATGGAAATACTAAACAAATAGGGGAGGAAATTATCCAGGACACATGTAAGGTTTACCCTCAATTAAGTGCTATCTCCCTGCGTTATTTTAATCCAATTGGTGCTCATCCAAGCGGTGAAATTGGCGAATTACCAATTGGGACCCCACAAAATTTAATTCCTTTTATTACACAAACTGCTATAGGAAAAAGAGAAATGCTTTCTGTTTTTGGCAATAATTATCCAACAATTGATGGTACTTGCGTTCGTGACTATATTCATGTTATGGATCTTGCCAGGGCACATGTGATTGCTCTAAAAAGCCTGTTGGAAGATAAATTGGAAAAAAATTACGATATGTTTAATTTAGGTACAGGAAAAGGAAATTCAGTATTGGAAGTGATTGAATCATTTGAACGGGTTTCCGGAAAAAAACTTTCCTATAAAATAGTGGATAGGCGTGAAGGGGATATTACAGCCGCCTATGCCGATACCAATAAAGCGAATTCTGTACTTAATTGGAAAGCAGAACACAGCCTTGACGAAGCTTTAAAGAGCGCATGGGAATGGGAAAAAAGAGTAGCACAAATTGAAAAAGAAGAATAGATAATTCTAATTTAGAAGAAAATATAAACCGGCCTGAGAAATAATTTTCAGGTCGGTTTATTTTATATACTAACTTTAAAGGTGAAATCTTAATTATAAGGATCATTAATTTAGCAAATATTTTAGGCTTATAGAGATTGACTGCCTGGATAATTTTTTTTATCAGATTTTGATTTCAAATTATAAACGGCAAATGCTTGTTACAAAAAAAGTATCTTTGCCTTTTAAAAAAATAAAGGCAATGAGTTTTACTGAATTAGGTGTTTCCAAAGAGATCGCCAAAGGATTAAAGGAATTGGGAATTTTCACCCCTACTAAAATCCAGACGGCGGCCATTCCGGTTTTGTCCCGGGAAAATATCGACTTTATAGGACAGGCTCAAACCGGAACAGGAAAAACTGCGGCCTTTGGATTGCCTATTTTGTCAAAAATAGATCCCAAAAAAGAGTACATCCAGGCATTGATTTTGGCGCCAACCCGCGAACTGGGACAGCAAATAGCCAAACAGCTATTCAAATTCACAAAATATACCGAACCGGTTTATACTGAGGCAGTATATGGCGGAGAAAAAATTGATATCCAAATGACCCGTTTAAAAAGACCTACCCATGTTGTTGTAGCAACTCCGGGAAGACTCATTGATTTGCTGAACAAAAAGGCATTGGATATATCAAAAATATCTACCCTGGTGCTTGATGAGGCAGATGAAATGCTGAGTATGGGTTTTAAAGATGAATTAAACATAATTTTAAAACACACCGAAGGCAATAGAAAAATCTGGCTGTTTTCTGCCACGATGCCATCAGAATTAAATGAAATTATCACCAATTTTGTCTCTAAAGATGCGCTTCGTGTTAGTATCGATAAAGATGAAGCAATTAATACAGGGATTGAGCATCAATTTGTTACAGGGGATGATAACAACAAACTGGACACCCTTGCACTGTTTCTGAAATCCCAGGGGAAAAACAGGGGGATTATTTTCACCAGAACAAAATCTGCTGCGAAACTTTTGGCAAAACAACTGGCGGCAAAAAATCACGAAGTCGGGCTTTTGGAAGGCGATATGCATCAAAAAGACCGAGATAAGGTCATGCGAGCCTTCAAAAACAAAACCTTACGCCTTTTGGTCGCCACAGATGTTGCTGCCAGAGGAATTGATGTGGACAATCTGGCCTTTGTGGTGCATTATCAACTACCCGACCAAATAGAATATTATACTCACCGAAGCGGTCGTACGGCCCGTGCCGGAAAAACCGGGATCTCATTGGTTTTGGTGAATCAAAAAGAACTCAAACGTATCTGGGAATTAGAAAAGGAGCTTAAGATAAAATTTCTAAAGATCAAATAATTCTCTGAAACTCAAAAATAAGTAGGCCTGAATACTTTCTTGAATTAGAAATATTCAGGCCATTTTTTTTCTCCCATTTTAAATCTATCGGAAGGTTGGTAAGCGAAATATAATTAAGTTTTTTTGTGGAGTTAAACCATCTCAAAGATTACCAGCGCATAAAGATAAAACCGGACAAATCTGAACAATCCAAACATTAAATAACTCCTAAACGGAAACCGGACTGCCCCGGCCGCAATACTGGTTAAAGAATAAGGAATGGGGAGCAGTGCTCCTACAATTATTAGAAAGCCACCCCATTTTCGGGTGTTTTTAATATATTTTCCCAGGTTCACATCAATTTGTTTATGAACTGCCGGAATTTTGGTGATGCCAACCCCAATAAAATATGAAACGATCCCACCTAAGTAGGAGGCTAAAGCCAAAAGGGATAAGTAAAAAATAGGTAAGGCCGATTTCCCGGCCCAGGCGATAAAAATCTCCGGAGGAACCAAGCCTAAAAGCGATTCTGAAACAAAAAACACCGATAAAATCCCGGTAGGGGAATAGGTTTCCGTAAAGGTGGCCAATGTCTTGTTTAGATCTAATACATAAAAATCTATCGCGAAAATTGCACCTACAACAATTGCGATGGGAATGATCGCTTTTCCTACACTTCTGCCCACAAATTTGTAGAACCCCGTATAACTATAATACTGGTGCAGCAAACGCAATCGCGACTTCTTTTTAGATTTCGCATCCCTTTTCATTTACCTTTTTTTAAAATAGATCCTAATTTTACTGAGTTAAAATAAGAGTCCTATTGCATAAAACAGGACCGGAAAAATTAATTAATTTTCCTCAGCATATTTCTGTAGATCAATACTGTATTCCCTTAAATCCATTTGATTGTTTTTTATGGTAGTATCTAACATAATAGACAAAAGGTAATCCAGGCTCTCCTGAGGATCGAATTCTGAAGACTCAGAAACTTCTTCATTTTCGTCTAAAGGCTCATCTTCAGGGATTGGAATATTGAAGGCTTGGAAATTTTCAATATGCTCATATGTCAGGCGAATTACTTTTGCCAGTAACGGATTTTCATCTTCAACAGCATAAGGTCGAAGTTCTTTTAAATCTTCCACTATAGTGTTTATGATTAATCCGTTACGCATTAAATTGCGCTGAATTTTATCTAGTAATTTATGACCTTTTTGATTTTTCAAATGTTCCTGTTTTTATGGTAATTTCACCTAATTTATAGACTTGACACGATTTATTCGCACTTATCTTGAATCCTCAAAGTTACTGCTTTAAAATATTTTCAAAACAATTTTAGGTAATATTTATAAAAAATTCTGAATTGTTTTTAATGCGTTCATTTATAGCCAATTCTTGTTTTGATCCTAACAATTAACAATATATTAGATTGAAAAATTTTAAGGATCAGGAGTTCTTTAGTAGTTTTATGCGAATCGAAAAATATAAGAAATGGAATCATTTAATTCAAGAGTAGCATTAATAACAGGTGGAAGTAAGGGAATTGGATATGGTATTGCCGAAGCATTACTAAAATTAAATATGAAGGTGGCGATTACAAGTCGATCAAAAGATTCGGCTGAAAAAGCAGCCAAAAAACTGGCAGAGATCGGAAAAGGGGAGGTACTTGGCCTTGAAGCTGATGTAAGGGATTATAAAAGTCAACAAAAAGCAGTGCAAAAGCTGATGGATACTTGGGGACAAATTGATGTACTGATAGCAAATGCGGGAGTTGGTCATTTTGGTCCAATAGACGAACTGAGCGTTGAAGAATGGCAACAAACCATTGACACGAACCTGAGTGGGGTATTTTACAGTATAAAATCTACAGTGGAAGCCCTTAAAAAAACAGAAGGATATATAATTACAATTTCCAGTTTAGCCGGTACCAATTTCTTTGAAGGAGCTTCAGCTTACAACGCGAGTAAATTTGGGGTCACCGGATTTACACAGGCAGCGATGCTGGATTTGCGGAAATATGGAATAAAAGTGAGTACCATAATGCCTGGATCAGTGGCAACACATTTTAATGATCACCAGCCTTCTGAAAAGGATGCCTGGAAGATCCAGATTGAAGACATTGGGGAATTGGTAGTAGATCTTTTGAAAATGAATCCGCGTGCGCTGCCTAGCAAAATAGAGGTCAGGCCTTCACAACCGCCTCAAAAAAAATAAACATTCCCTTATTTAACATCCTTCCATTTTTTAATGACAATATCAAAACTTGACACAGACTTTTTGGCTTCACTAAAATTTGAGTCTTTAACAAAAAAGAACTGGAATAAATTTATTCAACTGTTTGGAGAGAAAGGTGCCTGTGGAAACTGTTGGTGCATGTATTATCGGCTTAAAAAAAGTGACTTTCAGGAAGGAAAAGCGGATGAAGGCAATAAAAATGCATTGAAAGAACTTGTTTGGGCAGGCGAACCAACGGGACTTCTCGGTTTTTATGAAGAGCTGCCAATTGCTTGGTGTGCATTTGCCCCAAGGGAAGACTTTTTAAAACTTTCGGGTTCCCGTGTTCATAAACCTATAGACGATAATTTTGTTTGGTCAATTCCATGTAATTTCATCGATAAAAAATTCAGAAAACAAGGAGTTTCGGTGGAACTTTTAAAAGGGGTTGTGAACTACGCAAAAGAAAAAGGGATAAAGATCATTGAAGCGTATCCCACAATTCCTACCCAGGAAAAACTTCCCGATGCTTTTGCCTGGATAGGGCTATATAAATCCTTTGAACGTGCAGGTTTTGAAATTGTGGACCGGACATCCAAAAACAGGCCTATGGTTCGTTATTATATTAAGGGAAATTCCAAAGACCCTAAATGATTAAAGTTTTTCCGCTGTTCAAATATTGCCAATAGTGGACTTGAAACCGAATAAATTATTAATGACCACCTGTAATTTTGTGGGAAAAAATATATTTAAAAAATGATAATAATTGATAAACCTTATGTTTCAGATTTTCTTGTTAAAACCATAAAAGAGCACAATTTTGAAATTATCGCCACTGCAAGCGCGAGAAATATGATCGCTGATAAAACCCTGAATTGGATAACTGAAGAAGAAGCAAAGATCAGTTTAAAAAAGAATCCGGAGACTCCAATTTATACCAATTCGGAAAACACGAT
>JBDNHN010000562.1:0-1326 GCA_041688725.1 Gillisia sp. | reverse complement strand
GATATAGCGGTGATGTCAACCGAAGATTTTCCGCAGGGACATCCTATGGTTGCTCAACCCGCAATTCAGCAAGGAAATCATTTGGCTAAAAATCTGATTCGGATTTTGAAAAGTGAAAAAATGTTGCCTTTCGTATATAACGACAAGGGGACTATGGCAATCGTGGGCAGAAACCGTGCTGTAGTAGATTTGGGTAAAATGAGATTTGGAGGGTTCTTTGCCTGGTATGTATGGATGTTCGTGCATTTATGGTTTTTAGTTGGGTTTAGGAACAGGGCTATTACCTTTTTTAATTGGGTCTATAATTACATTAATTACGATAAAGGCGCTCGGTTGATTATACGCCCATTTAAGGAGGTTAAGAAAAGTATGGGAAGTGAGGAAGTGACAAAGTGAGGGAGGATGATTTAGAAGAGAGCAAAAGCAATTTAACTGATATTGGAATATGATCATTTTTATAATTCAAATTGAAATTTTTCTCATTAATTCCATTAAACAAAAAAAGCAGCCATAGGCTGCTTTTTTTGTCAAAAATAAGGTTTTTGAATTATAATTTTATTGTTCCACATCCAACCCTTGTTCCGGCAGCACCTGAAGGTTGGGAAGTAAAATCGTCTACTCCATCATGAATAACAACCGATTTTTCTAAAATATTTTTATTTGGATCATCACAACCAATACACCATTCATCTGTTGTCATGGTGATAGTTCCCTGGCCATTGGCATCTACTTTAAAGTTGCCTATATCTCCTTTGTGGTAACCTTTAGAATCGCCCCATTTACCGTGATTTTCATGGGTAGGGTTCCAGTGGCCTCCTGCAGAAGATCCATCTTTCGCTGAACAATCTGCATTTTCATGAAGGTGGATTGCGTGTAATCCTTCTGACAGACCATCAATGATCGCAGTCATAGTAACTTCGCCGTTTTCTTCTGTAAACACAACATTCCCTGAAAGTTTACTGTCGCTCTTGGCTTCTAAAGTTACTTTAGCTTTTTTAACTTCTTCTACTGTTTCCTGAGTCATCTCAGTTTCCGAAACTTTCTCTATATCTTTTTCCTTTTTTTCGTTTTTACATCCAACAAGTGCTAAAGTTGCACAAAATAAAAGTGTTAAACTGATACGTTTCATAGTTTGATTATTTTGATTATTTATTTAAAAATCTAAATTATAAGGAATATGGGGGTTTACCAAAAAATTAAGGATTGCTTAACAAAGTTAAATTTATTTGGAAAATTAAAGTTCTTTTTTAAGGCTTGTAATTATTTGGGTAGGGGAATGCAGCGTTTTATGAACCGGACATTTATTGGCGATTTCCAAAAGCCGTT
>JBDNHN010000561.1:0-6640 GCA_041688725.1 Gillisia sp. | reverse complement strand
GAATTTGTCGGTAAAATGGGATCCGAAAAATTGTATACCAATAAAAGTCCGACCAGAGTTGTTACAAACAACCATAAAGCTGCGGTTAAAACAAATGTGGCGTGAACATTTACTTTTTTCCTTTTGATCATGCTTAAAGTTAAGTTTCCCAAATAGGACAGTATGGCAGTATTAATCAATATTCCACCCCATTGAGCCGGCCAACCCATATTAAAAACATAAAATCCATAAGCAAGTAAGGGGATTCCTATTCCCGCCGTAATAAAAGAAAAATAGGCTAAAATATTGCTGAATAATTTCCCTTCAATTAATACAGGAACTAACTGGTGACTTGCTCCCAAAATCATCATAGTGCCCCAGCCTAAAGCCATAATATGTGTAATGGCCAAAATTTCCGGATTAAAATAATGCTGATTTAAAGAACTTGTTGAAAGAAACAAGAGTGTTGTTGCTGCCAGAAATGCGAAGGCTGCGTAAAAATAAAACGGCAGCACAACTTTATAGGAAGT
Organism: Gillisia sp.; assembly: GCA_041688725.1. GTDB lineage: Bacteria > Bacteroidota > Bacteroidia > Flavobacteriales > Flavobacteriaceae > Gillisia. Next base: position 6,131 of record JBDNHN010000561.1, on the reverse strand, counting down.
GTTTTTAACTAAGTTATTATTACCTGAAAACATATCAGCTTTTAAAAATTAAAAGTTGAACTTCTCCATCGCTGATTTCTTTAATACGGTAGTCAAATTTTCTTTCAGCCAATTCGGGTAGTAAAAATACGGGAATGCGTTTGTGATAAACAAACAATGCTGAATCCTCCGGTAAATTTTCAAGTGCTTCCAAAATTGTATGCATTGGCAGAGGCATTTCCAGTTGGCGAACATCTGCCATCTGGAGTTTATCCTGAAACTTTTGCAGGATAGCATCCCAGTCTTCAGCTATATTTTCTTTTTCATCTATTTCAACTGAACCTGGACCTGTTCTGTAAAAATAGGTTTCTATCAATTGATCTTCTATTTTATTCACATAAGATTCAAAACCTTGTTTTTTTAATAATAAGATTAAAGGAGTGGGTTCAAAACTATTGATGATTTTTAGTGCTTCCCCAGTTTGAATACTTTTTATTTTTTTAATAATTAATTTCAATGGATCTTCACCTCCATCAATTATTGGCCGGACATCAAATTCCTTGATCTGCTCGGGTTTTAGGGATTTAAAAAAGGAGGGGAGGTTCGGTTTTTCCTCAATTATATCCTTTACAGGTGCATTATCTATTTCAAATCCCAACGGTTCCAGCTTTTTAAAAAAATCGGTTACACTACATCCGCTTATCTTAGATGCCATTCCAATGCTGGTCCGGCCGGCCATTAATTTACGCAAAAGCGGATTCCTCAATTTTTCAAATTTGGGAGAGATGCTTACAATAGCATCTAAGGCTGCCGGATTTTGTTTTAAGATCGCGGCTATTTTTGTATCAGAATTAATGATCATAGTTATTCGAAATAATTATTATAATTATCCAGACGTTTGTCTATAGATTTAAGAATTGTGCCGGCAATCTCTGTGTCGGTATTGTTTTTCAATTCAGCTTTTTCTTCTAAAATCGGTTGCAGCCACATATGAAGCGCATCGTGATCTGCCCCGGTCATTTTACACTCCTTGATCATTTTGTTTAACCCCGTATTTAAATCGGCACTTAATTTTTGATAGTTACTTGGCGAAGGAGTTGATTTTAATTTGAAATTATCTGCTATACTGCGCAAGTTTGCCACATTGTGATTGGTTACTGAATCTGCCTTCCATTTGGTGCCATTATTCAGCGCAAGCTCGGTGGCTTGATTAATATCATGAATGACCTTTTTATCATCTTTTGACTTGTCCGGTAGTTCATTGCAGGCAAACAGGAGGGAAGTGCACAACAATAGAAAAAGAGATTTTTTCATTTTTGTAGTTATAAATTGTCAATAGTTTTGACCATATCTGAAATGTGAGGTATGAGTTCCCTTTTCAAAAGTTAATTCGATGAAAATAATAACGAAACACCTGCCTGAGTGGGGTCAGGCGGGCGTCGTTTTTAACTGGATAATATTTATTAACCAATTTCTTTTTCCAGCTCAATTGCCTTTGGAAACAAAATGTTGTTTTCTAAATGTATATGAATAAACAGGTCACTTTCGAATTCAACCAATGTGTTATACAAATAGGAATAACTGGCACAGGAATCTTCAGGCAGGGTATAATTATTACTGAGTTCCCTTATTGTTTCTAAGCTATTTCCTACAGCTTCATGTTCCATTTCCAACATATCGATAGGAGTTTTTATGCAGTCATAATTTTCAAATTTTACACTGGCAGAATTATTGTTTTTTGCAGCCACTATATGTTTAACGTATTGGAATAAAATAGTTTCTTCACTAACCATATGTTCAGATAATTCCTGACACACTTGCTCAACCAATCGGCTTATCTCGAATAATTCTGGATGATTTTCTCCATGCACACTTGCAACCTTAGTTGAAAAAGAACGCAAATCGGGCAGGGTTTTTCTCACATAACTGTGATGAGTATTAACAATATAGTCTGCAAGAAAATCAAGGTTCCAGTCATTATAAGGTAACGGACGTGAGGTCGAAACATTTTTATCGGCTGTCTGTAATTCCTGTTCAATCTTAGTTACATCCAATCCTTTTTCTGCGCAGGCTTGTTTCACCGTTTTCTTTCCGCCACAGCAAAAATCAAGTCCGTATTTTTTAAATACTTCCGCTTTACGCAAATCTTTTACAGCTATTTCGCCCAGAGTTTCATCGTCTTCTCCTGAGAGTTTTTTGGAGATCTTGACCTTCCATATATCCGGTCCCTCCTGCAAATATTCCCAGGTAAAGATATTCCCTCTTTCTCCCAATAATTGATAATAAAGTGGTTTGGGATCATGATCATTGTGAATGGTCAAACTTTCTCCCGCAACCAATTCGTCAAATCTTACGAAAATTGTGGGATGTTTAAGTTTTGGTTCTATTATGGATACATTCAGAATATTTTCTTTTTCAGATGCCGAAGTTTTATTCACTGGTTCACTGATTTTTTCCACTTCCTCTTGTTCAGATAAGTTTTCCTTATTTTTTGTGATTTTTATTCTGAATAATTCCGGTCCATCTTCCAGGTATTCCCAGGTAAATATGTTTCCTCTTTCACCAAGTAAATGAAAATAAAGTGGTTTGGGATCGTGGTCATTATGAATGATCAGGTTTTCGCCACCGGTCAATTCATCAAAACGGGTAAAAATTGTGGGGTGCTTAAGTTGTGGTGGCAGTACGCTTACGTTAAGTATATTCTCTGTTTTAGTTTCCATAACTGTTGTTTTTGTTTTTGTGATTGTACAAAGATAAGGGATTTTTATTAATAAAAGTATTTAAATACTTTTATTTTTATCAACATCAATTGAAAGTGGAAAGAGATAAGATAAAACATTCGTACACCTGCCTGCCAGTGGCAGGTTCGTGGTTAAAAAAACTGAATTGTTGGAAACAAGAGGTAGGGAATAATATTAAAATGAGTTAAAGGAATCTAAAGGTTTTTTCAAAGATTCCTTTAACTCAATCAATTTTTACCCGGAAATTGTGTGATTAAACCTTTGCGTCTTTGAATAATTTTTTAATGCTGATCTCACGCATTTCTGCTTTTCTTATTTTTCCGGTCACCGTCATTGGGAACTCATAAACAAAAAGGATGTACTCCGGGATTTTGTAATAGGCGATCTTTCCACGGCAATATTCCTTGATCTCAATATCGGTAACTTTAGATCCTTTTTTTAACTGGATCCAGGCACAAATCTGCTCTCCGAATTTTTCATCCGGGACTCCAATTACTGAAACCTCCTCAATTCCCGGATGGGTGTACAGAAATTCTTCGATAACTTTAGGATAGATATTCTCGCCTCCGCGTATGATCATATCTTTTATACGCCCTACAATGCCCACATAACCTTCTTCATCTATAATTGCCAAGTCACCGGAGTGCATCCAGCGGGCAGAGTCAATACTTTCGCGGGTTTTTTCGTCATCTCCCCAATATCCCAGCATCACTCCAAAACCACGGGTGCACAATTCCCCCGGTTCACCTATTGGGATTACCTGCCCGGTTTCAGGATCGATAATCTTGATCTCGGTATGCGGCAGGATCTGCCCCACCGTACTAATTCGTTTTTTAAATGGGGCATCAATCCTTGTTTGTGTGCTTAAAGGGCTGGTTTCGGTCATCCCGTAACCAATTTCCACCTCGGTCATATTCAATTCTTTTTGAACCCGTTTCATCAATTCCGAAGGACATAAAGATCCCGCCATGATCCCGGTGCGAAGAGAGCTTAGGTCATACTTTTTTAATTCGGGATGGTTTAACTCGGCAAAGAACATTGTAGGCACCCCGTAAAGTGAAGTAGCTTTTTCTTCTTCTACAGCTTTTAGCACCAGTTCAGGATCAAAACCTTCCGAAGTGTAAATCATGGTAGCGCCTTTAGAAATGCAGCCTAGGTTTCCAAGCACCATTCCGAAGCAATGGTATAATGGCACAGGAATCACAATCTTATCTGTATGGTTAAGGTTTTGAATAGTTGTGATAATGTCGGCATTATTGAGAATATTATGATGACTAAGGGTTGCACCTTTTGGATGCCCGGAGGTGCCGCTTGTAAACTGAATGTTAATAGGTTCGTCGAAACTAAGATTACGCTGAATTTCCAATACTTCATTTAAGTTAATTTCGCTTCCCATATCCATAAATTCATCCCACATCACGATCCCTTGTAGGTTTTTTGGAGCCAGGGAAATTACAGTTTTCAGGTGAGGTAAGGTCTTCGATTCAAAAAAGGCATCATCGTTTTCATAAAGCTCGGGTGCCAGTTCATAGATCATTTCGGCATAATCAGAGGTTTTAAATTTATCGGCGATTACCAAGGCCTTGATCTGCGTATGGTTTAAAGAATATTCAAGTTCGTTGGTGCGGTAACCGGGATTGATGTTTACCAAAATCGCTCCCAGCTTAGCCGTGGCAATTTGAACGACCAGCCATTCCACACAGTTATTTGCCCAAATCCCCACGCGATCCCCTTTTTCAACATTAATGGCTCTAAAGCCTTTGGCACAATGATTCACCTCAATTTGTAGCTTCTCATAGGTCCACCGTATATTCTGATGCCTGGAAATTACAGCGAGGTTATCCGGATATTTTTCAACGATATGATCGAAGAAAACGCCTATGGTTTGACCAATAAGTGGTTTATTTGAAGTTCCTGAAATGTAGCTGAGTTTTCTCATAATATGCGTATTATAAAATTTTTAATTAAATTCAAAGTAGTTTTGGGCTGATCTTTATGTGGAAAATGACCGCAGTTTTTAACTAAATGGACTTCTGCATTCTTTCCTATTTGTTTTGCCAACTCGGTGGCGTGTGAGGCCAGGGCGTAAGCATCTTCTTCTCCTTGTATGATAAGTGCCGGGCAATTGATGTTTGAAAGTTGCGGGGAAATATTCCAGTCTGAAAATTCTTCTGATATCCAGACATTTTGCCAATTGTCGACCAAACTATCGGTCCAGGTACCGTGATATTTTTCAAGTGCTTCGCGCAGCTCTGAATTTGCAGGCTCTTCTTTCATTTTCAGAACTCCAAGCACAGTTTTCTCTTCCACAAAATAATGAGCCGCAAGGCTGACAATAGCTTTAACGGGATGTGCCGCCGCAAAGAGCAAGGCGATGCTTCCGCCATCGCTGCTTCCAATAAGTATGGGGTGTTTTACTTTTAAATGATCCAATACTTTATACAGAAATTGCGTTTCGCATTCCAGGTATCCTTTGCCCCAACTTGCAGGATTTGTTGTGGAAATACCATGCCCCGGCCTGCTGTAAACAATGGCAGAAAGTCCTGTGGTTTTTGTCGTTTTTTCGGGAAAATCCTTCCAACTTTCAGCACTGCCCAAAGCATCGTGCAGAAACACCAAAATTGTGTCGCTTGCCAATTCCTCAGGGTACAACTTATAGCCTGTAACAGTATTATTCTGAATTTGGATTGAAAAGGATTCGCTGCGCAAGGGGTGTTATTTTTTGTTAAGTTAATGTAAAAAACTAGAGAAAAGTGTGGGACTAATGATAAAAATGAAATTTGAATTGAGATACGAAATATTAGGATTGAGTATTGAGATGTCAATGCTTAAATAATGTTGACCTGATTTGATATTCTATTTCTTTTTTAAACTTGATTCTTATGATGATTAATTGAGATTTAAAGCGGTACAATTGTGAAGTGAATTTGTAATGAAGTAAACAGGAAAGCGCTCGATAAAACAGAATTATCCATCAAACCCTTTTTAGAATAAATTTCAATAAGGAATTAATTGTCCGACTTATTTCCATTATCTTTGCATTCTAATAATCTAGAAGAAAAATATTATTTCTAAAATCTTAATTAATTATATCAATTAAATATGAAAAATCTTAAAAAGTTAATGTTAGTTTTAACCACTATTGCTTTGGTAAGTTGCGGTGAAAAGAAAGAGAAAGAACAAATAAAACTAACCGACCAACCTGCCGAGACTACTGAAAGTGTTACTGAAGAAAAATCAACACAGGATGAAAATGTAGTTGAAATTACCATTACCGGGAATGATCAGATGCAGTTTAATCTTGCAGAATTGAAGGTTAAAGCCGGACAAACGGTCAGAATAACCCTTAAACACATAGGGAAAATGGATAAAAACGTGATGGGTCACAACTGGGTTTTATTAACCATGGGT
>JBDNHN010000560.1:0-3065 GCA_041688725.1 Gillisia sp. | reverse complement strand
CGTATCATCGACCATATCGATTTTAATGAAATCATCCATAAATTGATACTTAACAGCGATTTCCTAGCGTTTTTAAATAAAGAGCCAAAACCTATAATCCCTCAATTACGTGCAGCTTAGAAAAAGGTGCGAAACTTGAGTAAACAATTTAATTTTCGCTAAAATAACATATAAAATTCTGACTTAAAAGTTATTAAATTTATTTTTTATTTTTAAAATCGATTCACCAAAAAAGTAATAAAGCTCCAGCCTAGAATACTTATCTTTACCCATATTTTTTTAAAAAAATAATACATAAATACGGGTGATTTTTTCTAAAAAATGGTATTAATATTCAACCCTAAAACTTCATATTAAATTTTTTATCAATTCTTTGGGTTAGTAATTATGAAAAACGATGACTACAGAATACCTAAAGACTTGAAAAAAAACATTTATTCAAATACACTGAAAAAATTATGAAAACAGCAATAATAGTTGCATTTCAGCTATTTATAAGTATAGCTTTGAGCCAAAACAAAACCTACAGTAATACTTTAATTGATAATGAACCACAACCGGTTGCTTTTGCTACTATTCAAGAATTAGGAACCGGCAAGATGGTTAGCCTTAACATTTCGCAGGGAAGTCCCGTGATTAAACACGAGAGTACAGGACAAAATTCGTTTTTTGGAAAGCCTAAAACAAAAAACATGAAGAAAAATGTTTGGATAGATACAGACCTCTCTGTTGGCATGAAAAGATACCATCGCGAAGGCTATAGCGATGTGGATGACGGTTACGCCCTTTTACAACTTTTTAAAGCCGAGAACATAAACATTACAGGAATAAGTGCTGTTTTTGGGAATACCAAAATTGAGGATGCCTACCGCCTTTGTCAAGAAATGGCAACAGAATTTGCTCCCTATGAAATTCCGGTTTATAAAGGGGCCGCAGCAAAAATTCAGCTGGAGAACGTAGAAAGTAATGAAGCCGTTGAAGCTATGGCGAAAGCCTTAAAAAAAGAAGCTTTGAGCATACTGGCCATAGGCCCCGCGACCAATGTTGGTACGTTGCTATTACTCTATCCTGAACTTAAATCGCAAATCAAAGAAGTTGTCCTTGTTGCAGGAAGACGCACAGCCACCTCTTATTTTGAAATAGGAAAACCTACAGCACATCACGCACCAGACCTTAATTTTGACCTTGATAACGATGCGTTCAGGATTCTGTTAGAGCACGGGATTAAAGTTGTTCTTTGTCCGTTTGAAATCTCAAATAAAGTCTGGATAACAGCAGATGATTTGGCTTTGCTCAAAAATGGCAAGCCTGGCAATAACTGGCTTGCAGATGCATCTCAACCTTGGTTAGAACAGTGGTTGGCCGGTGGTGAAACTGGTTTTAATCCCTTTGACGTTTTGGCAAGTCACTACTTAATTGCTCAAGAGGATTTGATTACTGAAGAACTTTACGCACGTCTGGAGATTCACCCTGATGATATGCTGCTCGATTCCACAGAAAACAACTTTAAACAATATCTAATTTGCAATTCAGAACCCGGTTATCCTATAACCTACTGTTATGATGTGGTCCCAGGTTTCCATGAAAAGTTGATGAAAAGCCTTCTTACAAATTAGAAAAAACCTTGATTTTGAATAAGACAGTCCATTTAACAGCCAATATAAAAATTGTAGAAGAATACCTAAAATCTCAATTTTGGTTAGAACAAGATGAAAAAGTAACTGCAGTAGAAATTCCGGGAGATGGGAATATGAATTTCACCCTGCGAATAAAAACAGAAAAAAGAAGTTTTATCATCAAACAAAGTAGGGAATACGTAGAAAAATACCCACAAGTAAAAGCGCCGATTGAACGTGCTTTAAGGGAAGCCCAATTTTATGAGTTGGTTTCTAACCACAGTAGCTTGAAACAGCAAATGCCCAATCTTTTGGGGGCTGATAGCCAAAATAAAGTTCTATACCTGGAAGATCTTGGAACCGGAACCGATTATACCTTTTTATATAAAATTGGCAAGGTTCTAAAAAATGAAGAACTATTTAAAATAATAGCTTTCGCAGCCGACTTACATACAAGTATTACCAGGCAGAAAACTAAAAAAAACCTGCCTAACCGCGAAATGCGGGAGTTAAACCATAAACATATTTTTATATACCCATATTTGAAAGATAACGGGCTGGATTTAGATGCAATTCTACCCGGTTTACAGGAAATAGCTAATCCTTATAAAACTAATAATAGCCTTAAAAACAATATCGAAAAATTAGGCGAACGGTATTTAATGGATGGAAATAGCCTTTTGCATGGAGACTATTTCCCCGGCAGTTGGTTAAGATCTAAGAATGGGATTAAAATTATAGACCCGGAATTTTGCTTTTTCGGGGAACCGGAATTTGAAATCGGGGTCACTATTGCCCACCTTAAAATGGCTAATCAGCCCGAAAACATAATTAGTAATGCCTTAAAATATTACAAAGATCGGGCACCACTCAACAAAGAATTATGTAAACAATTTACGGCTGCTGAAATATTTCGGAGAATTCTTGGCTTGGCCCAGTTGCCTTTAACTATAGATTTACAACAACGTCAAGAATTACTTTCCGAATCGTTTGAGGTATTATTAAAGGCAGATTATTAGAACAATCCTTCAGTGGTTTTCTGCCAATAAAACTTTAACCTATAAAAGATAAAAAATACGATCTAATTGCAATCTACGCAGGCTCCGGTGGTGTTGGAGAATTCCTGAGCAGTAGGTATATTGTCGACGGCATCGACATATTTAGAATTTTATATCAATGTTCACCCCATTTGAATGTTCATTGTCACTGAACACTTTGAACATCTTAAAGAATGAATACAGGTATCTTAAGTTACCCCCAAACCCAAGGATTTACGGGGTTTAACATTTATTCAAAATCACCTAAACGCTGATAATTGCCCTGTAATTTATCTTGTCTGCAACAGAATAATAAAGCCAGATCTCCTGGTTGACCAAAACAGCTGAAGCTGTAAAAGCAATATCAGTTTCACCCGGCTTTCCCTCGGGAGGTGTAATAAGGGGTTCTTTG
>JBDNHN010000092.1:0-8884 GCA_041688725.1 Gillisia sp. | reverse complement strand
TGTGGCTAAACAAAAAATGAAAAAGCAGGAAGCTGTTTTGACAATTGAATTAACGCCAACCCAGGATATTTTGGCTTCCATGGGAAAATTGAAAAAGAAACAAAAGCTTGTAGGTTTCGCATTGGAAACCAATAATGAACTGGAAAACGCTAAAGGAAAACTGGAAAGTAAAAATTTGGATTTTATCGTTCTGAATTCCCTGAATGATGAAGGTGCAGGTTTTAAATCCGACACTAATAAAATCAAAATTATCACAAAAAACGAAGTGAAAACATTCGGTTTAAAATCTAAATCTGAAGTTGCACGGGATATTTTAAATGAAGTAATCCTATTGTTAAATGAATAAGATCGCACTGGTATTATTATTGTTTTTTTCGGTAGCCATAGCTTCAGCCCAGGATTTGAACGGGGAGGTAATTATTAATGCCGAACAAACCGGGCAAAGCAATTTATCTGTTTTTAAAACCTTGCAACGATCGCTTTCTGAATTCATCAATCAAACCAGTTGGACAGACCGGAAGCATTCCAATCACGAACGCATCAATTACAGTATTTTTATCAATATTTCAAAATTTGAAAACGATTCATTTTCAGGAACTATTCAGGTGCAATCCTCACGTCCCGTTTTTGGATCTACAATGATCACTCCGATCTTCAATTTTAACGATGAACAATTCAGCTTCAATTACCGGGAATTTGAGCCTTTAACATACAGTCAGAATGCCTATTCTTCGAATTTGGTTTCAGTAATATCATTTTACGTTTATACTATCTTAGGATTGGATGCGGATACTTTTCAGCAGGAAGGCGGAACCCCATATTTTGAAGAAGCTAACCGGATTGTGACTACAGCTCAGCAAAGCAATACCACCGGCTGGCGTGGAACCGATGGAAACCGCTCCCGTTACAGGCTCAATGCCGATCTGTTGTCTAACGCCTTTTTGGATTACCGAACCACGTTGTATCAATACCACCGCCTGGGTCTGGATGTAATGCATAAAGATGCTGCTGCAGGAAAAAAAGCCATTGCAAACTCAATTCAAAATTTACGCAGTATGAATGACAGCAGGCCAAATTCATTGTTATTGCGAGTGTTTTTTGACTCCAAAGCTCAGGAAATCGAACAAATTTTCGGTGCCGGCCCATCAGTTCCTATTGCCGATCTTGTGGATACTTTAAACAGGGTTGCGCCCATGTATGCAGAAAATTGGAGGAAGATTCAATTCTAATGCATTCGGTTTTGATTGGAATGAAATTCTCTTGTATCTTTAGCTTCAAATCTATTATAATTTGCTAACTGCTTTATCTATTAAAAATTACGCCTTGATTGAAGATATCAAAATTGATCTTCAACATGGGTTTACAATAATTACAGGCGAAACTGGTGCCGGGAAATCCATTATGCTTGGTGCGCTTGGACTTCTCCTGGGAAAACGGGCAGACTATAGCGCGATCCGGAATTCAAAAAACAAATGTGTCATTGAAGGAGTTTTTGATATTGCCAATTACAAACTCACCAATTTTTTTACTGCCGAAGATCTGGATTATGAAGACCAAACCATCATTCGTAGAGAAATTCTCGCTTCGGGTAAATCCAGGGCTTTTATAAACGACACACCCGTAACCCTTCCCACACTTGTGAAATTGGGCGATTTTTTAATCGATATTCACGGGCAACACCAAACGCTGAGTTTAGGGGAAAACCAATATCAGTTTGAGATATTGGATACGCTCTCTAAAAATCACGATTCGTTACAGGAGTTTCAGGAAGGACTTAAAGATTATAAAAAACTGCAACACAAATTGACGGTGTTAAAGGAATCTCAGGCATTGGCGATAAAAGAACACGATTACAATCTTTTTTTGCTAAAGGAACTTGAAGAAGCCTTTTTAAAAGAAGGCATGCAGGAGGATCTTGAGGAACGCCACGAAGAATTGAATAATGTTGAACTCCTTACAGAACATCTGGGAGTTGCCTTTAACCAAATCCAGCAGGAAGAAATAGGCACAATTGCAGGATTAAAAGTGGTGCGTACCAATTTGTCTAAAATCGCCGGTTTTTCAGGAACTTACACGAGTTTACAGGAGCGGGTAGAAAGCCTTATAATAGAATTGGACGATATTGCGCAGGAATTGGAAACATCTTTAGAAAGGGTGGAGGCAAATCCTGAAGAGTTGGATGAGGTAAATGCAAAACTTCAGGTAATCTATAATTTAAGAAAGAAACATTCTGCAAATAGTATAGAAGAGTTATTGAGAATAAAAACTCAACTCGCCCAAAAGGTAGCTCTGATGGAAAATGCCGAAGCTGATCTGGAACAGCTAAATAAAGAGATTTTTAAGAAAAAAGAAAATTTGGGCCTTATTGCCAAAAATATACATGAGAATAGAGAGCAAACCATTCCCGGACTTATTTCAGATGTTGAAAAAATAATATCCGATTTGGGAATGCCTAATGCCAGGCTTAAAATGGATCTTAAATTCCGGGAAGAATTTTATTTGAATGGTCAAGATCAGCTTTTTTGGTATTTATCTGCCAATAAAGGCGGCGATTTTACCGAACTGAAGAAAGCAGCCTCCGGAGGAGAACTATCCCGAATTATGCTTGCTGTTAAAAGCATTCTCACATCCAAAAGCAAATTGCCTACCATTATTTTTGATGAAATAGACACAGGAGTTTCGGGTGATATCGCTCAAAAAATGGGAAATATACTTTACAAGATGGGGCAAACTATGCAGGTGATAGCTATTACACACTTGCCTCAAATTGCCGGAAAAGGGAATAAACACTTTAAAATTTTTAAAGAAGATGCTTCTGAAATTACCGTTACCAAGATCAAAGAACTTCAGCCCGAGGAGCGAATTGAGGAACTTGCGATGATGTTGGGAGGCAATACTTTGAGTAAATCGGCGATGGCTCATGCAAAAGCCTTACTTAATTAAATCAAGTTTGTATATTTGCAGGCTTAAAACAATTTTAAAAAAAATCATTACACATGGCATACAACCTACTAAAAGGAAAAAGAGGGATTATTTTTGGCGCATTGGATGAAAATTCTATAGCATGGAAAACAGCGGAACAGGTGCATGCCGAAGGCGGAACATTTGTTTTGACAAATGCCCCAATTGCCTTGCGAATGGGAACCCTTAATAAACTTGCAGAAGCAACCAACTCAGAAATTATTCCTGCGGATGCTACTAGTATTGCAGATTTGGAAAAATTAGTAGAAAAAGCTACCGAAATTTTAGGAGGAAAGCTTGATTTTGTGCTGCATTCCATAGGGATGTCCATGAATGTACGAAAAGGAAACCATTATACCAGCCAGAACTATGACTTCACTCAAAAAGGTTGGGATATATCAGCGGTTTCTTTTCATAAAACCATGCAAGTTCTTTACAAAAAAGATGCGATGAGTGAATGGGGTAGTATTGTAGCTCTTACTTATATGGCTTCTCAACGGGTATTTCCAGATTATAATGACATGGCCGACAATAAAGCCTATCTGGAATCTGTTGCGCGTAGTTTTGGGTATTTCTTTGGAAAGGATAAAAAAGTTAGGGTTAACACGATCTCCCAATCGCCAACTCCAACTACTGCCGGAATGGGCGTTAAAGGTTTTAACGGATTTATCGCCTATGCCGATAAAATGTCTCCACTTGGAAATGCCACGGCTTTAGATTGTGCAAACTATACTGTTAGCTTATTTTCTGATTTGACAAAGCGGGTTACCCTTCAGAATTTATACAATGATGGCGGATTCTCAAATATGGGCGTTAGTATGGAAGTGATGGATGCCTTTGTGAAAGGGGAAGAATAGCATAAAAAATGATATTATAAAATTTAGCCCCGAAATAATTCGGGGCTAAATTTTATAATTTAACACCAGTTTTTTTACAATGCAAATACACTATTCATTTATTATTCCGGTTTTTAACAGGCCGGAGGAAATTAGGGAATTGTTGCAGGGTATGACTGAACTTCATTGGGCAGGAACTTTTGAAATTGTTATTATTGAAGATGGTTCTACACTTTCTTCAGAAAAAGTGGTCAGAGAATTTCAGGATAGGTTACAAATAAGTTATTATTTTAAACCGAATTCCGGCCCGGGAGATTCAAGAAATTACGGAATGCGCAAAGCGAGGGGGAATTATTTTCTCATCTTGGATTCCGATGTGATCTTACCACCTGATTATTTAAAAGAAGTCGATTCTTTTTTATCCTCAAATTTTTACGATTGTTTTGGTGGGCCGGATGCAGCTCATCAAAGTTTTTCCGATAAGCAAAAGGCAATTAACTACGCCATGACATCCTTGCTTACTACAGGTGGGATTCGCGGCAGGAAAGGAGCCTTAAATAAATTTCAGCCACGCAGTTTTAACATGGGACTTTCAAAAAAAGCCTTTGAAGTTTCCGGTGGGTTCAATAATATTAACCCAGGGGAAGACCCTGATCTATCCCTGCGATTACTGAAGCTGGGATTTGAAACTACCTTGATTCCCAATGCTGTTGTTTTTCATAAAAGGCGAATAAATTGGGAGAAATTTTATAGGCAGGTTCATAAATTTGGGTTGGTACGGCCCATTTTGAACATTTGGCATCCAGGATCGGGGAAAATAACTTATTGGTTCCCCAGTTTGTTTATGATTGGTCTTCTATATGCAATAGTATTATTCCTATTGGGCGTTTCCATTTTCTTATTATGCTATTTGGCCTATTTTATAATAGTTGGATTCCACGCAGGAATAAAAAACAGAAGTTTAAATATTGGTTTAGCAGCTATTATTGCTACTTTTATTCAATTCTCAGGATACGGCTACGGATTTTTAAAATCTATATGGAAATTGAGATTCCTAAAGATGGAACCGGAAACCGCTTTTCCGAAGTTATTTTTTAACAATGCAAGACAAAAAAAAGCAAAATAAGCCCTGGATAAAAAAGGGACCTTTAAAAACATTTTTATTCTTTTTGGGGTTTTCTACCGTTATTTGGGTCTTTGTTCAATTTTCAAAACAATACACTTCAGTAATAGAGCTGCCGGTAAGCTATGTTAACCTTCCAAAAGATAAAATTCTTCTGGAAAATTCCCCCAAATATTTAGATCTGAGGATTCAGGATAAAGGTTTTAATATAGCTATCTATAAGTTTTTTCCGAGGGAATTAAAGATAGATCTAAGTAATGTCCAGTCTTTAGATGGACAATTAGTTTACAATCTGGAACTTCATAAAGAGGCTATTTTATCACAGTTAAGAATAGACTATGAAAAAGTCGGTTTTCTTCAGGAAAACCTAAATATTGATTTTCAACAGCGCGCGGTCAAAAGGGTCCCTATTAATTCCAAAATAAATTTGGACTTTTCTGTGGGGTATTCAGCATTGGATAAAATTAAACTTCAACCGGATTCAATCACAGTAAGCGGCCCTGAAAATATTTTGGATACTTTGCGGCAGGTCAACACAAATGCGCTAAAAATTGGCAATATCAATACAGACGTGGAAGGCAGAATAAAACTGGATAGAACAAATCTCGGTACGGTTACTTTTTATCAGGATGAAGTGAATTATTCCCTTCGTACGGATAAATTTACCGAAGGAAAAGTTGAAATTCCTATCGAGATGATAAACGTGCCTGAAAAAGTGAATGCAGTTATTTTTCCAAAAGATGTAATTGTGTATTATCAGGTAAGTTTAAACGAATTTGACAAAGTGAAACCCTCAAATTTCAAGGTGATCGTGGACTTCAAGAATTCTGTGGACAGTGATGGGTATCTTTTGGCTCAGATTGTAAAACACCCTGATATTGTAAATAATCTTCGGTTAAACGAAAATAAAATTCTATTTGTAATTAAAAGATAAAATTTTTTGAATTTTGAATTCAGGATTCAAAATTCAAAAAATTTCTCATATCTAATTTCTCATTTATAAAATTTAAAATCTAAAAATGAAAGTAATTGGTCTTACCGGCGGAATGGGCAGTGGTAAAACCACTGTGGCCAATTTTTTTAAGGAATTGGGCATTCCTGTCTATATTGCAGATGATGAGGCAAAATCCTTAATGAATACTTCGGCTGAAGTGAAATCTAAGATAATTGGCCTTCTTGGTAAAAAAGCTTATCCCGATGGAATTTTAGATCGAAAATATGTAGCTGCACAAGTATTTAATTCCGCACAAAAATTAGAAAAACTCAACAGTATAGTTCATCCTGCCGTGGCAACTGATTTTAAAAAATGGATGAATTCGCAAAATTCGCCTTATGGGATCTATGAAGCGGCAATTTTATTTGAAAAAGGAGGACACAAAAAATGCGATGCGGTTATTCTTGTAACTGCGCCCTATGAAGAAAGGATCAAACGCCTTAAAAGCCGCGACAAAAGTTCTGAAGAAGAGATTGAAGCGAGAATGAAACACCAATGGACTGATTCAAAAAAAAGAAAACTTGCCGATTTTGAGATAAAAAATTTAAATTTTCATGATACCAGGGAACAAATAAGAAAATTGCACGAAATTATCTTAAAATCTGATAAAAATTAAACTTTGTTTTGTTAACATTTGGTTAAACAGTTTAGCCCTAAATGTTAAAATATTACTTTTGCTACATGAATAAAAAGTTATTTCTCCTTCTCATCCTGCTAATGAGTTTATCACTTATAGGAATAATTTTTGTTCAGGGATATTGGATAAAAACTGCCGTTAACGACAAGGAAGAACAGTTTTCATATAATGTAAAACAGGTTTTGATAAGCGTATCAAAGGAGCTTCAAAATCAGGAACTTGAAAATTTCTGGTTTGAGTTTGAAGACGGGGACAACGCTGCATTGGCTTTAACCGAAACAAGCCTGAGGGATTATTTTCAACTGGATAAAAACAGATTTGATAAAAAGAGTTTAATGATGGAAGGAATTCTTGAGGAAGATTATAAAATTTCTTCAGATTTTTTAATTTCTGCCCAAGATAGTATTCAGTTTTCAAAACTTATCAATAAAAAGGTGACTGATATTTTTAAGCGTAATAATATTAGAGAAAATCAGCTTACCCCAGAGCAGCGCATTGAGCGATTGATGCGAATGAAGGAAGTTGAAAAGGATATGTTGCGGTCTTATATTTCTGAATACACGTCCCGTATTCCCATACATAAAAGGATTTCAGAAGATAATATAAAAACTTTGCTCACCCGGGAACTAAAAAATTACAATTTAAAAACCGATTTTGAATTTGGAGTATTTAGCAACTCACTGGCAACCAAGATGCATTCCGGCAATTTCTCGTTGGATTTTCCCGCAACCTATTCGGTGCCATTGTTTGTGGATACGGCAGGCACCAGCAACTATCAGTTATTGGTGAATTTTACAGGGAAGAAAAAAGTAGTGTTGTCCTCGGTAATCCTAATGGCTACACTATCCATTATTTTTACGCTTATTATCGTGATCGCTTATTCCAGTGCTTTAACACAGTTGATAAAGCAACGGCAGATATCACAGATCAAAACCGATTTTATCAATAATATGACGCACGAGTTTAAAACTCCTATTGCAACTATAAATCTGGCGCTTGATGCCATTCAGAATCCTAAAATAATCGGGAATCAGGAAAAAGTTACAAGGTATTTGCAGATGATCAGGGAAGAGAATAAGCGCATGCATGCACAGGTTGAGAATGTATTGCAAATCTCAAAACTGGATAAAAATGAACTCGACCTTAAAAAGGAACGCCTTCATCTGGATGAAATTATTGAGGATGCCATTACCCACGTCGAACTTCTTGTAGAAGACAGGAAAGGCTATATTAAAACACATTTTGGCGCCTTAAAATCTTCAGTTCTGGCTAACCAGGATCACCTCACAAATATTATTGTAAATTTATTGGATAACTCGATTAAATATTCAGAAGACGGACCTAAAATTGACATTTTTACCGAAAATGCAAGACATAATATTGTTATAAAGGTTCGCGATCAGGGTGTGGGGATGAGCAAAGCTGTTCAGAAAAAAATATTTGAAAAATTTTACCGTGAGCACACGGGAGATATACATAATGTAAAAGGCCATGGTCTTGGGCTGTCTTATGTAAAACGTATCCTAGACGATCATCATGGAACAATTACCGTGGAGAGCGAAAAGGGAAAAGGAAGTACTTTTATAATTAAATTACCACTAATAACTTAGTATATGGAAACTGAAAACAAGAAAATTTTATTGGTTGAGGATGATCCCAATTTTGGAACTGTTCTCAAAGATTATTTGGCGATGAATGACTATGACGTTACTCACGCTAAAAATGGAATGGAAGGTTTTGAAAAGTTTAAAAAAGACGATTTTGACCTTTGTATCCTGGATGTGATGATGCCTTATAAAGATGGATTCACGCTTGCAAAGGAAATTCGCGAGAAAAACCAGGAAATCCCTATTATCTTCCTAACCGCAAAAGCGATGAAGGAAGATGTGTTAAAAGGCTATAAAGTTGGGGCAGATGATTACCTGAATAAACCTTTTGACTCTGAGGTATTATTGATGAAGATCAAAGCAATTATGCAGCGCAAAGCAACGGATAATGTTTCCGACAGCAAACAATTTGAATTCCAGATAGGAGGTCTTCATTTAAATTCAAAGTTGAGGTTTTTGACTTATAAAAAGGAAGAACCTATAAAACTATCTCCAAAAGAAAACGAATTGTTGCGTTTGCTAGCTTTGCATGAAAACGATTTGATGCCGCGGGAATTGGCCCTCACAAAAATCTGGAGGGACGATAATTATTTCACATCAAGGAGCATGGATGTTTATATAGCCAAGCTGCGTAAATACCTTAAAAAAGACCCAAGTGTTGAAATACTCAATATTCATGGGGAAGGTTTTAGGCTTGTTGTAAAAAACCCGGATAACGGCGAAGCA